>JAIEDW010000015.1 GCA_029067805.1 Lachnospiraceae bacterium | reverse complement strand
CGCATATCGAGCGTTACGCTTGATACGAGCAGTCCAAATGCCGAGATATTTTCTCTGTCAACCGGTAAAAATTCGGACAATACGTTTGACGGTACGCTTCGTTTTGGACTGGGAGGCGACAAGCTGAAAATCAAAAAGGGCAAATATAAATTGAAGTGTCAAGTTTATTTTAAGGATGCGGACGTTGACGCGAAACCAACAACCGTCAATGTGGTCATTACGGTAAATTAATTTAATTGTGAAAAATTTGCCAATAATGGAGGGCAAAAGCGCTATTCTTCAAGTCATTTCATGGCTTTTGGGATAGCCTTTTTCCCTTTTTTCCTGTTTTCCACTGTCAAACTCTCTTAAAAACACTTGAAATTGACGAAAAATATAGTACAATAGAAGTATGTATGTAAACGAACCAGACGCATATTGTAATGTATGTTGGATAGGAAGGGTAGGAAAATGACGGAGTTACAATGGACGATCGAGGGAAAACGTTTTAGAAGTCAAGAGGACTATGAGGCAGCGCTGAGGGACAAAGAACTCATTGATTCCATTACAGGCAATCTGAATTTGGATAATCCAAAGGATGTTGAGCAGCTATACATAGAATTAAAGAAAGGCAATTATGAATTTGAATCCATAGTTGGCAGACAGTTTGACGACAACATCTATGAACTCTATAAGAGACTTCAACAGGAAAAAGAGCAGAAGGCTGAGAAAGAAAGATTACAAAAAGAAAAAAGAAAACAGGAAATAGAGAGAGTAAAAAGCGTACTAAAAGGCGGCAGAAAGACAACGAAAACGGGTAGAATCCGTTTGGAGGATATGGACAAGGATATGCAGCAGGAAGTTCTGCGTATCATGAAAAAAAGAGAACGAAAACGAAAGCTGCTCGTGTGTGTATGCTTGTTGTTATGTCTGGTAAGTTTTGGATATCTGGGCGCGTATTATCAAGTATCTGCCAAGAGCGCCAGAGAGTTTGAGGAACTGGTGGCGTTGAAAGAGGCGGGCGCCAGTGCATTGCCGGCCAATTCCAAAGAGGTGAAAATTCACTACACGGACGACGACGTGGAGATTCCGGACGTGCTTCCGAAGTATCAGGGAGTATTAAATAAGAATCAACGACTAATTGGATGGGTGGAAATTGCCGATACAATAATTGATTATCCTGTTATGCAGACCGTGAATAACGAATATTATCTCAATCATAACTTTAATCAGGAAGAAGACAATAACGGGTGTATTTTTATGGACTATCAGTGTGATGTCATAAAGGGATGTGATAACATCATCTTATACGGACATCATATGAAGTCGGGAAAGATGTTTGGAACACTGAATAAATACAGTAACCAGTCATACTGCGAAGAGCACCCTGTAATAAAGTTTGATACGATCTATGAAGAAGGCGAGTATCAGGTAATGTATGTATTTCGCTCCAAGGTTTACTCCGAGGAAGATGTAAATTTTAAGTACTATCAGTTTATCAATGCGGTTTCCGAAAAGGAATTTAATTCATACCTTAACGAGATGGCGGCATTGTCATTATATGATACGGGGGTAACAGCCGAGTACGGTGACAAGCTCCTTACATTATCGACCTGCGATTATCAGGAGAATAAGGGCAGGTTTGTCGTGGTGGCAAAAAAGATTAAGTAATTCTATATGAGAATGGGAGAGGCATTATGACAACTAACAAAAGGAAAAAGAATTATAAGTTAAGAAGGAGAGTAAAGCGTACCATAGCTTCGATATCTTTAGTGATGTCTGTGGTTGTGGCTGCGATACCTGTGGAAAACTACGGTACCATGCAGGCATCGGGCATAGGCGTTGACAACGTAAATTTAAGGAATAGGGCGGATGACTATATAAAAGATCTTAAGGCTTCTGGAAAATATAAATACGATCCGGCAACATACGAAAATAAATATACGGGAGAAACAAAAAGAGTACAGCACATAGAAGGTGATGTATTTATTGACGCGTACGACGTTAAAATGGATAGCAGAAAAGAAAACGCAGTCATTACAAAAAGTGTGTTTGAACAAGATAGGGAACAGTTTAACATAAAAGGTGTAGAATACTATAATTATATCCAAATGGATGATACATATTTGACAGGCGTGTATAATTCGTTTGATGATGAAAAATATAAACTTACATATAAGACAACGTCTAACTCATATAGCAAAACAAGTGTAGATTTAAAGGATGCAGAGGGCAATACAACCGAGACATTGACGTTTAATTCTGTAAATGTAGTGGCAATATCGACAGAAACGCCAACGAAATCGGTTACCGGCAGCCCGACAGGAAAAATAGCTTATAGCGACAGTGAGGGTGTGAATACCTATGTAAACATTCGAACCAATGTTTCGCTTGACGCGGAGGAGATTTTACAAAAGTATGCGCCGGAAGCTTATGAGGAATGGCAAACGAGCGTACAAGAATATAATTCTGCATTAAATGGTTATATGGATGTATTGGATGGCATTGCGGGAAAAGAAGATGCGAATCTCACAAGAGATGATATGACCAGATGGAATGATGCAGTAACGGGAATTAGGGAGTTATATGATGCGGCTACAGGTTCGCCGAGTACAGAACTTACAGAGTTTGAGACATCTTTTGGATGGATCAGATCAAATGAGCGAAATGTTGATGAGGATGGCAACTCCCTTCAGGATATCATTGATTATGTGATCACCAAAAGACTGCGCAGTAATGATAATGATGATCTGGAAGATTATGAGCTAAGACTGTTAAAGAAGAACAGCAGATCTGTGTGGGTACCTCAGAATGTCGGCGGCAGAGGTCCCAAGGGCAAACAGGAAAATGATGATCAGGATTATCTGACAACCGGTAAGGTAACGATACGAGGTATCGGAACCGACGCGTTTAATCCGGACAGCGCTGCCCATAGCGCAGATAGAAATAATAATATCATTAATGACAAAGAAATAGGAAATGTTACGATTCCTTCGACTGTATTATTTATTGCGGAGAGTGCGTTTTCTAATTCCAAGAATTTGAAGAGTGTTACGATCAGTGACGATAACTGTGAGATTTTAGGTGATGAGGCATTTTCTGGCTGCGTACATCTTACGTCTGTGAGGTTTACAAGCGAAAACTCAAGATTAAAGACAATCGGCTGTAAGGCATTTTACAATACTTTATTGAACGATATCGTATTTCCGGAATATGTAGAGAACATCGGTGCGGGCTGTCTGTATTATTCGGACATTACAAGTATGTCAATGGGCGGATTGAAAAACGGCACGCTGACAGTGGACCCGTATGCGTTTTTCGGGTGCTCTAAACTGCAGACCGTCAATTTTGTCGGCGAGAGTACAAACTTCAAGATTGGCGAGGCTGCATTTGCGCTGACGGCTGATCAGGATGGCGGAGCGCTTGAGAATTTTGCGTTTCCTTCCTATATGAATCAGATTGTATATTCAGATGACAAAGAAGCTTTGCAGGATAGTGATTTTATCCTTGCGGGCAGAGAAAATCTAAAGACAGTTACATTCCCGGGCAGAATGGGTAATGGTGTAACAAATAAAGAGGGTAAAGTCATTCCCGATCACACATTGGCGGGCTGTAAGCAGCTTGAATATGTCGTATTCCCCAACGGAGCTTATGATGCGGAGTTTGTTCCGGGACAGTTGTTCCGTGAAGTCGTGAACGATGAGTTCTATGTAAAAGGTCCCGAGCACGGCGCAAGCAGAGATACCAAAGCAAGTCCCAGACAGCTTACATGGAAGGCTGTGCCCGGCTATAAATTGGAGAACGGTGATCCGGGCGTTGTTCCTTATATGTTTACCGATGACAATGGTGTGGACCATATCGAAATCGGTGTAGGACAGGAGAACAAGGACGATTATATTGCCACGATTGATATTGTGGACGATTCGACAGCGATTTTATCGGGATACGAGGAGAACAATAAGGGTGAATTTGACACGATCGCGGTTGAGATTCCGGCAAAAGTCGGCAAGTATACCATTACGGAGATTGCAGACAACTGTTTTGGCAGTGAGGTAAAGGATAAGATTTATAAGGTCATTATCGCGGACGGTACCGTGCAGAAGATCAATGCGAGCGCGTTTGAAAACTGCAAAAAGCTGCAGTGGGTAGAATTGGGCGATTCTGTTGAATTCATTGGCGCGAACGCATTTGCGGGCTGTACGAGTCTGGAAAATGTCGTATTTAGCCAGACAAAGACTGGATTATTCGGAGATGACGACACTTACTGGACCGAGGCGCTGACCATCGAGGAGAACGCGTTTAAGACGGGCTCTGATTTCCTGATATTCCACGGAGCGGTTCATCCGTCATACGCACCCTTTAAGCTTGCGATGAGTCCCGAAAACAAGTCCATGACAGGCTCAAGCCTTCAGATCTGCTACAAAACGGATGCACCGACGAATCTTACGATTGTTCGGGATAATACAACGGGCGCGAGTACACTGATTGACTATCCTCACTATGAAGAGATTGACGTTATCAATGAGGAGCTTCTCAAGAAGTGGGCAAACGGTGATTCGGGCTACAGCATTACGGACAAATTCGAAGAGTGGAACGGCTTAAAGACGACAAATAACTATACAGACAAACCGTATAATACAAACGGTCATTTCAAGGAGGATGATATTGTACTTTACACACTGTTCATGAATATTCCGAAGGGTGTGGACAGTATTGACGCAAAGAAGTTTTATAACGATGCGGCAAACGCAAGTGATATTGCGTATCTGACAAGAACATATACACCGGAGAATAAGCTGAGCATCAAGACCGGCAAGGAAATTGAGGTTGCCATTAACGGAAGCGACAATGCGCCAAGATCGATCAACGACGTATTGACTTACGGAAAATACGGTGATGTAAGAAGTGTGTATGCAAACGATGACTATATCGGCTTGAGCGATTTAGACGAGCTGGGTGTTACAGCCGGATTGTACAGCGGATTTTTGGCAGAGTCTTCTTTCAGTGGAACCGTGGCGGAATTGACTGTTCCGGACAATCGGACGGACGGTATTATATGGCGTACATATAATGATCACGCCTATGTGGAAAATTCGATTGTAGGTAATGATAACCTGACGACAATCGATCTTACAAGCGTTAAGGGACTTCCCGACTATGCGTTCCTGAGCTGTGAGAACCTGTTAGCAACATCTTATGGACCGGAGATGAAGGATATCGGCGCGCTTCCGTACAGAAACTGCAGAAGTCTGACGCAGATTAATATTCCCGACGCAAATCCGTATGTGCGTTTTGGCAATATGATTCTTTACACGACCGACCAGGCAAACGGACTGGGCGGACTTGAGATTGTTGAGTGTCTTGAGGGTCGAGGAAACAATAAGACAAACAGTTCACCGTTTAAGGTAGGCGAGAGTGTGGGAGATACGAATCTTTCGCAGGTAGTCAGCATCGCAAATGAAGCGTTTTCATATTGTGATGAGATTACGGAAGTGGATCTGAGTACAACCTCCATTACCACATTGCCTGAGAGATGCTTCTATAAGGCATCCAAGCTGGATACGGTAACGCTTCCCGATACGATTGCGGTAATCGGCGCTGAGGCATTCCTTGATACCAGCAGCAACAGATTAGAGGTTACAATACCGAATCCGTCGTGTGCGATCGGTGAAACGGCATTTGATCTGGCAAGCGGACAAAAAGTTACCATCAGAGGACCGCAGTTTGATTCTACGGGCACAAGAAACAGTGCGATTTACAACTATTATTTGAAGATGAAGCCGACTTACGATAACATCTATTTTGTCGGAGCAGATAAGCACAAAGTAACCTTTATTGATTATGACACTTCTATGCTTACGGATCCTCAGGTTGAAAATCCGCAGTATGTAGGTCATGGGGAAGATGCAATCTGCCTTTCAACACCGTCAAGAACGGGATACCAATTCTCTGAGTGGAAGTGTATCTTGGCAGACGGTACACAGTTTAAGGGCTCCAACCCGTGGAAAAATGTTACGGAGGACAGAATCATTCAGGCGGTATATGTGCCGAATTCCAATATTATCGTATCCGACGGCAATGAATATACATTGACGATTGAGAACGGTACGGCAAACGGAACGGCGGGCGAAATAAAGGCTTATGGCGGCGACCAGATCACGATCATTGCGGATACAAAGACGGACGGAAGCACGTTCCAGTACTGGTCAGTAGAGCCGAAGGGATACACAAACCTGTTTGTTGACGGGCTGGGTGTAAACAGTACAGTATTTATCATGCCGAATGAAAATGTAAAGATAACGGCTCATTTCAGTACCGGCAGCGGCGGCAGCGATGATCCGAATAATCCGGGCAACAATCCGGGAAACAATCCAGGTGGAAACAATCCGGGTGGCGACAGTGGTAAGAAGTATAAGCTGACTGTTAATTACGGAAGTGGTACCGGCGAGTATGCGGCGGGTACAACCGTGTCGATTTCGGCATTTGCGCCCGATTCATCAACCAAAGTATTTAGTAAATGGTCGAGCAGCAACGCGAGCGTGGGCTTTGCAAATGCAACATCCGCAACAACTTCGCTTGTTATGCCCGAGTCGGATTTGACCGTTACGGCAAATTATAAGACAAGAGTCGGCGATGATGACGATGACGATGATGACAACAACAGAAGACCGGGAAGACCGGGTACCAGCACGAGCACTACGACCGTCGGATCGACACCGAACGCATCGACAACAACGACAACCGGCACGACAGGCACTGTGACAAACGGAACAACAACGGATAACAGCAACGGAAACAAAATCTATATTACAAAGAACGGTATTTCCAATAAAGATGTGGCGTCGATTTCGGTTGACGGTTCAACAGACAACTTTATTGTGCGTATTACGGAGTCGGCAGAAGCAACGGCGGCTGCCGAGGAGTCATTGATCAACAGATACGGAAGTCTTGACGGTCTTGTATATTTCCCGATGGACATTTCCCTTTATGACTCAACCGGTCAAAATAAGATTACGGACACTTACGGTCTGAACATTACGGTTACAATGCCAATTCCCGACGTGCTGATTCAGTATGGCGGAAACGCGAGAGTGGCAGCGTGTGACAACGGAAATCTTCAGCAGCTTACTCCGCGGTTTACAACCATTGACGGTATTGCATGTATTTCCTTTGTACCGCCACATTTCTCACCGTATGTAATCTATGTGGATACCAATAATCTTATAGCGGGACAGATGCTTGACCAGACACCGTCAACGGGTGACCCGATTCATCCGAAGTGGTTCCTTGCAATAGGTATGGCATGCTTTTCAGTGGTTATGTTTATGACAAGTGACGGACGGAAAAAGAAAAATATCAAAGCAGCATAAAAGATGGGGGTATACATGAAGAATAAAATGATTGCCCTTGCGGTCGTGGCAGCGCTCGGCGTCCTTGCTTTTATCGGCGTGACGGTGGGTATCGGCGGCGGCGTGGATGCTGCGGGGGACGAGGAATTTAGAATAAACGGTGAAACACTCACAGCGTATCTGGGAACGGACGCGTATGTCGGTATCCCGGATACGGTTACAGTGATCGGTGAGGAAGCGTTTGCAGGAAATGAAACTTTGGTAGGTGTCACAATTCCGAAAAGTGTGACAACCATTTCTTACAATGCGTTTAAGGACTGCACGGCGCTTACCGATATCATTCTTTCGGATAATGTCAGCAAAGTCGGTCCCGGAGCCTTTGAAGGGTGTACGGCACTTACGACGGCACAAATCGGAAGAAATGTCAGCTCATGGGGCAGTGGCGTGTTTACAAATTGTGACAAGCTTGCGAAGGTGATGATTGACAAGAACAATCGTTATCTTACCTATTATAACGGAGCAATCTATAACGGAAATATGACAATGCTTTACCAGGTACTTCCCGCGCGCAAGGGTGAAAATTATGTGATGCCCGAAACTGTGGAAGAGATGGACACCTATGCATTCTGGAATTTGCAGAATGTTAAGAATGTCATGCTTTCCAATAAAATGAGCAGTGTTCCAAAGTATTCGATGACAAATATGGGTTCCGTGGAGAACGTGATTCTTCCAAATTCCGTAAAATCAATTGAGGAGAGAGCGTTTGCAAACAGCGAGAATCTGGCGCAGGCATCAGTTCCCGCGTCAGTCACGGAAATTGACAAAACGGCATTTGCGGGCAGCTCGAAGGTAAAGATTTTTACTACCAAAGGCTCGACGGCAAGTACATTTGGCGATGCGCGAAATATTGATGTAATCTACACGTCGGAATATCCGACGGACTTTTTGGACAGCAATGAGGATCTTGAGGAGATGCCGGATCTTGATGGTGACGAAGCGGCAGAAACTGACACAAGTGTCACAACTGTGACCACCATTACAACCGTCACAGAGATTGAAACAGGCGAAGACAATGCGCAGACCGACAGCGATACAAGCACAAATAGCAGTGGTTTTGCGAATGCGCACGATTATATCCATCCGCTCGATGCGCCCGAGAAGGACGACGTGATCGGAAAGACTGTGATTTCGTCGGGCAGAGCAGTATTTTTGATGAACAATCATGACGGACAGGTGTATGGTGTGCCCGACGGCGTTAAAGCGGACGTGATGACAGAGTCGGAGGCAGCTGACAAGGAGAAAGCGGAAACAGCGGAACCGGAAAGCAGTGCGGAGGAAACTGTTGCGGAACCGGTCGAAAGCAACGTATCCGATGACGAATCCATTTTACAGAGAGCATATTACAAACAGAAGAGTTTGACCAGCTATGAGATAGACGATACAATCAAAAATATCGGACGACTTGCGTTTGCGGAGAGCGGATTAAAGTCGATCACGATTCCCGAAGGCGTTAAGCAGATTGAGTATGGCGCATTTATGTCATGTACCAATCTGGATACCGTGACGATTGCCGATACGGTAACAAGCATTGGCACAAAAGCGTTTGAGGGAACCGCTTGGCTAAATAAATGGAAAAATGAAACACCGACAGGCGATGCGGAAGATTTTCTGATTGTCGGTGATGGTATTTTGCTTGCGTACAGAGGAACGAGTGAACATGTGCAGATTCCGGACGGCGTTAAGCAGATTGGTTCCGAGGTCTTTAAGGGACATACGGAGATTTTAGATGTTGATATTCCCGCCTCCGTGGCGCGGATTAATGCGGAGGCCTTCAGAAACTGCAGCTCCCTTACGGGACTTACGGGCTGCGAGGGCTTGAACACCGTGATCAGGGGCGCGTTCTACGGTACGCAGCTCTCGGAAAGTGAATTTTACTAAGTAGCGGTAACATGAGGGATTAGTATGGAAAAATTATTTTGGGGAATGGTAGGAGGCTGCACGATCGTGTTCGGCATCTTACTTGCAATGTATTTGAATCAGACGGGCGCATTTGCTTCTGAACCGGAGGAAACGCAGACCGAAACGGTTACTGCAGAGACGGAAACTGAAACGGATGAAACATTGGCGGAGGGTGAACTGCCCGCTGATATACAGTCTTTGTTAGAAAATTCACAAGAAAATTATGCGACTGCGATGCGTGTCTTTGAGGAGGACGAGGCATCAAGAAATACGATTGCGCCCTCTAATAACGGTAATACGACTTCCAACCAGACAATAGTATCTTCCACGACAACTACATCGTCACAGGGAAGCGGCTCTGCAGGGAAAAACGGCTCTGTAGATAACGGAAGAAACGATAACCATGAATATTTCCTGGAACAGGAAATTCCGGCAGATGATACAAGCTATCGTGATGAGGAAGATGAGCCGGATACGGCGACTTCAAAGACTAATTCCGATTTCCAGTATGATCTTTATCGAAATCATGCTGTGATCAAAAAATATGTTGGTACAGCGACGTCACTTGATATTCCGGATACGCTGGAAGGAAAGAATGTGACGGAGATTGGTGATTCGGCGTTCTCGAATTCTAAATCACTTGTTCGAGTATCGATGCCGGATACGGTAACAAAAATCGGTAAAAATGCGTTTAAAGGCTGTGCGCTTTTGGTGGATATTACGCTTTCCGACGGATTGACGGAAATGGGAGAAGGCGTTTTTGACAGCTGTGAACGACTTGCCAGAATTTCTGTTCCAGACGGAGTAACGGCAATCGAGAAGAAAGCTTTTAACGAGTGCGGAGAACTGATAAAAGTGACCTTGCCAAGTTCCATTGAACGGATTGGCGAACAGGCATTTTATAATTGCAAGAAGATGGAGCTGACAAAGCTGCCCTCCGATTTAAAAACCGTGGATAAGGAAGCATTTTTTGACTGCTACAAAATAGCGCTTAGCAAGTGGCCATCCGATTTGGAGCAGATTGGAGAGAGCGCTTTTGAGGACTGCTTCGCAATTACAGCTGTGAAGCTTCCCTCGACAATGACAAAGCTTGATAAGCGTGCCTTTTACAGTTGTACGGGCATTACGGAGCTTTCAATCAAATCGGGGCTTGAGGCGATATCGGATGAAGCGTTTGCGGCATGTACGGGCGTTACGGAATTTAGCGTACCGAAATCCGTTATTAGTATCGGAGAAAGTGCATTTTCGGGATGTAGCGCGCTTGAAAGCATCGAGATACCCAAAAATACTTTGAGTATTGGCGGGGCAGCGTTTGCAGGCTGTACATTTACAGAGGTAAAGATTAATTCGAAATGTTCTTATAAAATAACTTCATTTCCGTTTGAGTTGACAGAAGAGAATTTCTATTAAAAGACTATAGGAGGTGGCTGCAGTGAGAAAAAATTTACTGAAAAAGTGTGTAGCGGCGCTGCTGTTGGGATTGGCTGTCGTGACGGCGCCCATCGGTATCGGTATGAGCGCGCTGGCAAAAGGACCGACTTACGAGGCGATGCAGGACGTGTATTACACCAAGGACAACTGTATCGTATATGCAGAACCGACCTATACGTCGCAGATTCTTGTCACAATTCAGGCAAATCTTCCGGTACAGGTCATCGGCGCGTATTCAAACGGCTGGTATCGAATCAATATCGGCGTTATCGGATATGTGAAATGGGATTCAGTTACGACGGCAGGAGCAATCGGACTGCCGAATAAGGCAGACGCGCAGATTTTGGACGCGCAGCGAATTGCAACGGAAATCGGTTATGAATTTGTGTATCTGACGCTGAATGACGAAAAGACGATTAAAAAAGATATTTATAACAGCTATATCGGAAAAAAAGTGATACTCTATGTAAAGCTTGACGATGAGGTTGGCGTTTCGTTTAAGATGTTGTATGAAGATAAGATTAAATCTGATATCAATCTCAAGTATACCAAGACAGCGACTGCCGGTATGCTTGGCGACAGGGTTGTGGAGCTTGCGTTTGACGAAGACAAAGAACTTTTGGGACAGATCGCGATTTTCCAGTTTAAGGAAGGATATGATAAGGCAATCACCATCAACACGACGGATTTAAACACTTACGACTATGTGGAAATGAATACCTATTACACGGAGTTTAGTGAGTTTGCATATGCGCCTGTGACGCAGATTGCAAATATGAAGATTGTTGATGCGGAGATACCAAACAGCCTTACAGACAAGCAGAGGGAGCGCATGACAAATCTGCAAAGAGGCATTAAGTATCAAAGTTACGATAACAAGGATTATCGAAGCAGTATTCATAGCAGACTGAGAAAAGACACGGAATATATTGATTATGAATATTAATGAAATAAATGACACGAAAAGGGAAGCGGCGGCTTCCTTTTTTTATAAAAACTTTTGAATTTTCGACAGAAAAAAACACCAATTTTGGTAAAATGCATCATTTTTGCAAAGTTTTGCAATTTCATACCTTTTATCTTGCAGTGCTATATAAGATATGGTATGATTTCAATGACAGTGGACTGTACTGTTTTTAACGATACAGTTGTAATAAATATGACGGAAATGTCATATTTTAAATCGGACAAGTCAATGCGTAAATCGCATCGACGTTTGATATGGATAGGGGAGAAAAATGTCAGAAGAAATAAGGAAAACATCTCCGAAAGAAAGCGCAAAAACGGTAATCTCGGTAAAAGATTTGTACAAGATATACCGTATCGGAGAAAACAGGGTTAGGGCGTTAAACGGCGTGAGCTTTAGCATCAACCGCGGAGAATTCTGCGCGATTGTGGGAACTTCCGGTTCGGGAAAGTCCACGCTGTTAAATATGCTTGCGGGACTTGAAAAACCGACAAAGGGCGAGATTGTCATAGCTGGGGAACACATGGAAACGAAAAATGAAAATCAGCTTGTAAAGTTTCGTCGGGAACACATCGGATTTATTTTTCAGTCCTTTAATTTAATGGGGACCATGAATGCCGTGGAAAATGTGGCGCTTCCGCTTACCTTTCAGGGAGTTTCCAGGAAAGAGCGTACAAAACGCGCAAAAAAAATGGTACATATGGTAGGACTTGACAAGTATTGGGATCACAGGCCGAACCAGATGTCGGGAGGTCAGCAGCAGCGAGTCGGTGTGGCAAGGGCTTTGGTGGTAAAACCGGAAATTATTTTTGCGGACGAACCTACGGGAAATCTGGATTCTAATACCTCGAAGGAAATCATGAATCTGATGCAGAGCGTGGTGCGGGAACAGAATCAGACATTGATTATGGTAACGCATGACAATACCCTGGCAAGCTTTGCGGATAAAATTATAAGGATTGTAGACGGAAAAATCGTTGATATGATTGATAATACGGCGAAAAATGAGGAGGAAGTGCAAAAATGAGAAAATTAAAGCAGTTGTTGTTGATAATCTTTACAGTGGTATTTCTGTGTGGGAATGCGCTTACCGTTTGGGCGGACGAAACAGATAATAAGGATACGAATTCGAATGAGAGTACTATTGATTACGCTTCCGATGAGTGGAAGGAGCATATCAGGGGAGAACTCAATCGATACTACACGGACTTAAAGACGCGTTATAATCTGACGGACGAAAAAATAAAGCGGATGGATAAGGTTTATAACAGCGCGATGACGTATATGCAGAATGCGGGGCTTACCTTATCAGAGCTTACGGGCTATGAGAAGGAAGTGGAAGGTTATCTTTTGGAAATCGCGAAAGAAAATACCACAGGCACGGAAAAGTTTTTAATGCTTTCAAACGAAGTGCCGATCAGTGATGCGAAATACGGCGAGCAGACGTTTGTTGTATTATCATTGATCAATCTTGGAAAAACAGATATCACAGATGTTGTGGTAACGCCAACCGTGTCCAATGACAGAGCCAAGTGGCCGTTTGACATTCAACAGGCATATGATGCGCAGACGGTACAGATTATACAGGCGGCGGACAATACGGTTGACGCATATAACAGACGAATGGATATCGGCTGGTATTTCAATGTAAGAAAAGATGTTATGACAGGCTGCTATCCGCTTACATTCCATGCGACATATTATCAGAGTGGTGCGCTTGTGGAAACGGATATTGTGACATATATTAATATCAAAGGATCTAATCCGAGCGATACACTGATTAAAGACGAGGATAAGCAAGATTCCAATCCGCGAATCATTGTTACAGGTTTCACAACCAATCCGGATACTGTATATGCGGGTTCTACGTTTATGCTTACGGTCAGCGTGAAAAATACATCTTCTGAAACAACGGTTAAGAATGTGTTATTTAATCTTGAAGCAACCGTGGAGGGAAATGACACGACAGCGACGTACGCAGCATTTCTGCCGACGTCAGGCTCAAGTTCTGTATACACAAACAGTATTGCTCCCGGTGCGACATATGATATGAGCATTGAAATGGAGGCAAAGTCAGACCTTGCGCAGAAACCGTATGTGCTCACTGTCAATATGAAGTACGACACGGATGATCAGGTTAATATTTCGGATACCGCGCATGTGTCTGTGCCAATCAAGCAGGAGTCAAAGCTTGACACAAGCAGCGCCGAGGTAATGCCGGAATCTATTGCAGTCGGCGAGCAGTCGAATGTTATGTTTGATGTCTATAATACAGGTAAGACAACGCTTTACAATGTAAAGGTAAGCTACAAGTCGGACACGGTTGACGAGGGACTTACTTATCTTGGGAATATCGCTCCCGGACAGACAGGCAACGTGGATTCCATGGTGACGGGTATTGCACCTGACATGGGAGAAGGTATTGTCAAGGCGGTTATCATATATGAAGACGAGGCGGGAAACGAAACACAGGTTGAGAAGGATCTGAACTTGTATGTCTATGAGATGACTTTTGACGATCCCGGTATGGATATGGGAGGCGAAATGTTCGAGGGCGAGGAGGAAGGCGCTCAAAAGGGACTTCCGATCGTAGCGATCATCATAATTATCATTGTCGTTGTGGCAGTGATTGTCATTGTGGCGGTGGTTATTGCCAAAAAGAAAAAGGCGAAAAGACAGAAGGAAGATATAGACTTGCTTGACGAGGATAATGAATAATGAAAATTTTTGATTTATTGCTGATGAGCATGTCCAATCTGTGGAAGCGAAAGCTGCGAACGATTTTGACTGTGCTTGGCGTGGTGATCGGTATTACCTCGATTGTCGTCATGGTCGCGCTCGGAAACGGACTCAAGGAGTCCATGCTGGAAAATTATTCCAATTATACTTCCATGACGCAGATACGGATCTATTCCGGCAGTTATTACTATTATTCGTCGAGTGACCAAAGTGAGGAGCAAAAGCTTGATGATACCTTTGTAAATGAGCTGCTGTCTATGGATCATGTGGAACAGGTATATCCGCATCTGACATTTGATGTTATTGGAAAGGTAGGCAAGTATAGCAGTTGGATCAGTCTGATTGGAATGTCACAGGAGGAGCTTCAAGGACTTAATTTGAAAGTCGGAGAGGGGAGTCTTCCGGATTCACAGACAGAACTGAAGTTCTTTTACGGAAATAGCGTACTCACCAATTTTTATGAGGAAAAGACAGGCACTTATCCGTATTGGGAGAAAGGAGAAGCGCCGAACGTTGACTTGATGAATGATGCGATCTTTTTCATATTTGACAGAGATGCGTACTGGAATTCGCGCTACAACAATTCTTCAGAGGGAGGAGCACCGGTAAAAGCGCCTAAAAAATATATTGTAGAAGCATCGGGCATCATGGAAGGCGAGATTGGTGACTGGCAAAATTACAGTCAGGATGTTTTATGTGATATTGACGCGCTCAAGGCACAGCTGAAACATGTCTTTAAGAAAAGCGAGATTCCCGGTCAGCCGACGCGCAAGAACGGCAAGCCGTACAACGAGCTGTTTTATTCTGAGATTGTCATACAGGTTGATGACATGGAAAACGTTATGCCACTGACACAGACGCTGCAGGATATGGGTTATAACGCGTCCAGCTCGGCAGAGTGGATTCAGCAGGAGATGGACAGCATGAATACCATACAGGCGGTGCTTGGCGCAATTGGTGCGGTGGCAATGATCGTTGCGGCGATCAGTATCACGAACACCATGATGATGTCGATTTACGAGCGTACAAAGGAAATCGGTGTTATGAAGGTACTTGGCTGCGATATCCACAATATTCAAGCGCTTTTCTTGATGGAGGCAGGCTTTATCGGCTTTATCGGAGGCGTGGTAGGTGTCGGCTTCAGTTATCTTTTGAGCTTTGCGATTAATTCGCTTGTCGCTTCCAGTGAGATGGGAGCATCGATGGGCGTGACCGGCGCAATCTGTCGAATTCCGCTATGGCTTAGTCCGCTTGCGGTTGTATTTGCAATTATCGTCGGAATGGTGGCAGGCTTTATTCCGTCGCTTCGGGCGATGCGGCTCAGTCCGCTTGCCGCAATCAGAAA
>JAIEDW010000149.1 GCA_029067805.1 Lachnospiraceae bacterium | reverse complement strand
ACTACTGACTGTAAAGCCTTATGTCCCCCTGGAGAACTTGCGATTGCTACAATCTTGCTTCCCGAAACCATCGGTATACTCCTTCTGGGTATATCAATTGCCTTCCTTGGAGCCGCTGGAGCTTTGCTTGTCGGCAGTTTCTGGAATACATTCATCTTCATCTTGGTATCCGAAACAGCGGTCAGCACGCTAAGCAGCCTCTCCTTAAAATCTTCGGTCCGGCAGTCCATCGCATTGCCCGGCTTATGTACGAAGTCCATAGCGCCTAATTCCAGCGCATCTAATGTAGTCTTAGCTCCCTCCATCGTGTCGGTGCTTACCATCATTATGTTCGCTGAAACTTTACGCTTTTGTAACTCCTGAAGTAATTCCAGTCCATTCATACGAGGCATATTCACATCCAGAATAACGGCATCATAAGATTTGGAACAAATCAGATCCAACGCTTCCAAACCATTGGTCGCCTTATCCTGCACATGGAATCGTTCATCTCTCTCTATTATATCACAAATCACCCTTCTCATGAGTTCAGAGTCATCAACAACAAGAATATTTTTCATTTTTTTAACCATGCTCCTTTCTCAGCCTGCGAGTTTACGGGTCAAGACGCTGCCAGCGTCGACACAAACATATCAATCTTCCATATTTCTCTGCTTCTGAATTGTTTTGCGTTCTTCGTCGAAAATGTATTTAATAATATCCTCTCTATTATCGTCATCCATATGTATATATTGTACGCGGTGCTCATAAATCCCCGGTCTGTTCTCAAGCTGCTTTACGCTCAGCACCCTTCCAAGTAAACGGAATTCCTTACCTTCTCCCGCTATCCACAAGTTATATTTACATAAAATCGTACTGTCTTTTTCATATGCATAATTTGCAACAAATCTGAGTCCGCCCCCGCTGATATCCACTATAACGCTTCTTTGCAGTGGAAGTTCAGGCAGAATGGCTGTTGAATTATTCTCAATCTTACGTAATTATTTAACCTCAAGTATACGCGAATTCATCTCCAGTGCGCAACTGAATCTGTAATATTCTCTTCTTTGATATTTTCTAAGATTACTTGTCAGATCCATCAGCACCGAAAAAACATTGTTATTTTTATAACGATCTACTACCCTTGCAGAACACTGATATAAACCGTTCGACGTATAGAAGAACAAATTATACTCTCCATCAACCGGCAGTAAAACCAGCTTAGTTTTTTCAAACGGCATAGACACCTCAATACGGTCATCAGAAACAATATCGATGACCTGACTGTCATATGTCTTGCGGACTCCGTCCTCTTTTTCTTCTTTCATCCTTACAATCTTTTGAATCTGTAATCGGTTTCCCGGCTGAATATATTTAGAAAGTACAAATTCCATAGATGTTTTTACCTTGCCTTTCTCCCAACCTGCGTATGCTATCTCTTTGATATAATATGTGAAAAAAATGCTGCCATGCCACGCTTGGTCAAGGTTTTATTTAATTCTTTATTCATAAGCTTTGCAGCCATCATCTCATATGCCTGTGCCG
>JAIEDW010000148.1 GCA_029067805.1 Lachnospiraceae bacterium | reverse complement strand
AACAATCCGCCTTTTGATGAGCAGATGCTTCAATTGAACAATTATATGCACCTGTCGCCGAAAAATCCGCAGAATCTATTTTCGGATAAATTGCCTTTAAAAACATATAGCCGCGGTATGGGGGCTTTAGGACTTCCGGGTGATTTGTCGTCACAGTCGCGTTTTGTCAGAGTGGCTTTTGTAAAAATGAATTCCGTTTCCGGCGATACGGAGGAGGAGAGTGTCAGCCAGTTTTTCCATATCCTTGGCGCGGTTGACCAGCAGCGAGGGTGCTGCGATGTCGGTTACGGGAAGTATGAAATTACAATTTATACGTCGTGCTGTAATGCGGATAAAGGGATTTATTATTATACAACGTATGATAACCATCAGATTACGGCTGTGGACATGAACAAGGAGAAGCTTGACGGTTCGGATATCGTACGCTATCCGCTTGTTCGTGGGGAGCAGATTTTTAGGCAGAACTGAATAAAGTGTAAAAAACGACAAGTACTGTCATGGGCAGCGCTTGTCGTTTTTTGATATATATAGATTATTGGCAATCATTAAACCTTCAATTAGCTAAGTTCTTCCGCAGTCAGCCTTTTGACATGGCTCATACGGGAACGGATTGTCTGCATCTTTTCCGGAATATCTTCTTTGCGCATTGTATCATGTACCGAAAGCGTTCCGGCCTCTTTTGCTTTCTCATAATACCAGACTTTGTATTCAACGGCATCTACACATTCCTTCATCTTTTGCAGTTCTTCCGCTAACACTTGTTGTTTTTTCAAAAAGAGATTCAGGCATTTTTCTATATTCTGATCGCCTTCTGCCAGCCATGCCATGTATTGCCGGATTTCACTGATTGTCATGCCACAGCGTTTCATGCACTCGATCATATAAAATGTCTCAATATCAGTCTGGCTGAACAGCCGTGTGCCTCGGGCATCCCGTTTAATAGATGGAAATAAGCCCTCTTTTAGATAATATCGTATTGTATGAGGTGATAAACCTGTCTTTTGTGAAACTTCTATGACTGTATAAAACATAAATCCTCCCCAAAATGTAAAAGTAGTTGTTGACTGAGAGTATACTATCAACCATATAATATATGTGTCAAAGGCAAAAGTCAAGGCAACAGTTTATAATAAACGGAGGAAAGTAGATATGAGAGTTCTTTTAATTAATGGAAGCCCTCACGAAAACGGCTGCACTTATACAGCGTTGTGCGAAGTGGCAAAGATACTGGAAACAGAGGGGATTGAAACGCAGATTTTTCAGATTGGCAAAGCGCCCGTGCGTGGCTGTATTGCCTGTGGCGCCTGTGGAAAGCTTGGAAAGTGTGCGTTTGATGATGATCCGGCGAATGAAATGATGCGTCTTATGCAGGAAGCTGATGGCATTGTGATTGGTTCGCCGGTTTATTATGCAGGACCAAACGGTGCGTTGTGTGCATTATTGGACAGAGTATTTTATGCGAGCGGTGGTTTTGCGTTCAAGCCCGCAGCGGCAGTAGTCAGCGCGAGACGAAGCGGCACAACGGCGACCTTTGAACGACTGAACAAATATTTCACCATGAATCGGATGCCCGTTGTTTCCTCTCAGTACTGGAATGGCGTTCACGGATTTACAGCCGAAGATGTGAAGAAAGACGAGGAAGGTTTGCAGACAATGCGTACTCTTGGTCATAATATGGCGTGGATGTTAAAAATCATTGCAGAAGGAAATCAGCCGATACCGCCGATTGAACCGTGGCAACCAACTCATTTTATTAGAGATTAAGTAGCTTGAAACATAATGGTTTAGGAGGGTTCGTATGTCACAGACTGTGGAGGCAGAAAACAGCATGGGCACGGCAAAAATTCCAAGGCTGGTATTAAAAACGGGGATACCAATGATGATTTCCCTGCTCATCAATTCACTTTATAATTTTGTGGACAGCGTGTTTGTGTCCAGGATATCCGAGGATGCCCTAACAGCCCTGTCTCTGGCATCCCCCATACAGATACTCATGTCAGCTCTGGGCTTAGGGATTGCAGTGGGATTAAATGCTGTGATTTCCAAGGCGTTGGGGGAAAAGGATAGAAGACGGGTGGAAAAAACCGCTTCGGCGGCGTTGTCTCTGGCATTTTTAGCTTGGGTATTGGTAGTTGTTTTAGAGATTGCTGCTTTAAAACCTTATTTTAGATGGCAGTCCGGCAGGGATGAGATTATCATGAATTATGGGATACCGTATCTGCGCATCTGTATGCTCTGTTCTCTGGGCATGATGGGGCAGTGGGTTTTTGATCGTTTTGTGATGGCAAGTGGGAAGTCATCTTTGTTTTTGTACACGCTGTCGGCGGCTTCCATAACCAATTTGATTTTAGATCCGATACTTATTTTTGGATATTTTGGACTTCCTGCCATGGGGACAACCGGGGCGGCTTTGGCTACAGTAATCGGTCAGTGGGTGGGATGTTTTGCAGGATATTTTATCAACAGACGGTGGAACAGGGAAATTCCTATCCACTTTACCGTGAAGCCAGACAAAAACTGTATGCTTTCTATTTTAAAAGTGGGAATCCCAAGTACATTGGTGCAGGCAGTTTCCTCTGCTTTAGCTGTGTATGTAAATTCTGTATTGCTGTTTTTTTCGCCGACTGCTGTAGCAGTTTATGGCGTATGTGTAAAAATCCAGGCTTTGGTGACAGTAGGGGTGAGTGGAATGCAATGTGGGCTGATCCCGATTGTGGCCTATAATTATGGAGCGAAAAAGCCGGACCGAATCCATCAAAGCAACCGTTCTGCGGTGCTGTATTCTATCCTTTTTTACAGTGTGTTTTTTCTAATCATGGAGATTATGCCGGTGAAAGTGTTACGGTTATTTAATGCCTCAGAAGAAATGCTTGGCATTGGCGTCACTGCACTGCGACTTTTGGCGATAAGCTATTTTCTCTCCATTGCAGGCTTAATTTTTTCAGCAGCATTTCAGGGTCTTAGCATGGGAGTACAGAGTATGATTCTTACTTTGGGGAGGCAGGTAGTTCTTCCGGTTATATTTATTGCGGTTTTATCACGGTTGGGAAATCTGCCATTAATTTGGCTGGCATTTGTACTGGCAGAGGCTGTTAGCATTCCGTTCGGAATTGTCTTTTGGAAAAAGGAATCCGGGAAAGTTCTGGTACAAATGGAATTATAGGATTCATGCGTGCAGCATGGCACCCATACATTAAATATATTTTGAATATTTTGACAAGAACAAATCGTATTCATTTTTTTCTGTGATCCAAATGATAACATAATATTCTTTTATCCCAAGACGGGAATATGCTTCAAGACGGTGATTGCCGTCATTCAGTTCAAACGCGCCCTCTTGATGATCATCATCTGTAAAATAGTGTGCGATTAAAGGAGCCATATCCTGTTCTGTTTGAATCAGTTCTTCAAGTTGATGAACATGCTTTTCGAACCACTCTTCGTTAATTCG
>JAIEDW010000147.1 GCA_029067805.1 Lachnospiraceae bacterium | reverse complement strand
GTTTTAATATATTCAGTATTATTTTTTATTTTGCCGGCTTCCTGTTTATCGGAAAGAAGAAGCTTGCGACGTATGTCAACCTGATGGGGCTTGAGGTGGTTGTCCACATGATTCTTGCTGTGCTCTGTCTCGGTATCGGTTATGGGTTTGAGATGTGTCTCATCAGCATTGTCGCGATTTTCTTTTATGCGGAATATTTTTCGCTCAAAGTGAATAACGGCAAAAGCAATGTGAGCGGGAGTCTTTTAAGTATGCTCAGCCTTACCAGCTATATCAGTCTGATTTTTGCGATGAAAAACAGAGAACCGATTTATGTGATCAATGACACGGTACAGCTTTTTATGTGTGTGGCGATGTCTCTGATCACGTTTCTTGTATTGATCGTTTCCTTGAAGCTGATGACGCTGGTTTTCTTAAGAAGCGAGGCAAGGCTGTCAAAACAGGCGGAATACGATGCGCTTACGGGTCTTCCGAACCGTCATTATATTTTACGGCATTTAAATCGGATTCTGGAGAAAAACGAGGCAGACGGATACTGGCTTGCAATGGTTGACATTGACAATTTTAAAAGCATCAACGATACCTATGGACATAATTTTGGGGATAAGGCGCTGAAATCGCTTGCGGAAATTCTTTCCGACGAAAAACATGATGTGACAGTGTGTCGGTGGGGCGGCGAGGAGTTTTTGATCATTGGGCGGCTTATGGAGGCTTCCAGACCGCCGTTTGAGAAGATTGACGCAATCAGAAAGCAGGTTGAGGAATACGAACTGATATTTGAAGTTGAGAACAAGCGCGTGCCTCTTACGGTAACGATCGGAGCGGCGGCATATTCCAAAGAAACAAATATTGAAGATTGGGTGAGCATTGCCGATAAGCGTCTTTATGTGGGAAAATATAACGGTAAAAACAGGGTGGTCTGCTAGTTCTAGCGGACTTGAACTTGTTTTTCATGGGAATAAAGGTGTTGCAATTTAAGGTTTGTAAAGGTATAATAATATACAAAGTAAAAATACGGTAGGAAGGTGGACGCGTCAAATGGCAAAATTCGGATATGAAGCGATTGATAAGCTTGGTAAGGAAGTCAAAGGCTCCATTGATGCTGCAAATGAGGATGAGGTAAAAAGTAAACTCAGAAGTCAGGGTCTTACGGTAGTATCGGTAAAGGGGCAGTCGGTTTTAACTGCCGACATCAATATACAAATAGGCGGTTATCCTACAGCAAGAGATTTGAGCGTTATGTGCCGTCAGTTTGTCAGTATGAACAAGGCGGGCGTTACGATTATGGAAACGCTCCGAATGCTTTATGAGCAGACGGAAAACAAGCGTTTAAAGGAAGCGCTCAATACGGTGCGTATCGATATCGAAAAGGGTGATACCCTTGCGCAGGCGCTTGCGGAGCATCCAAAGGTATTCCCCGATTTGATGATCAACATGGTGGCGGCAGGAGAGGCTTCCGGTACGCTGCATGTTGCGATGGAACGAGTGTCACAGCAGCTTGAAAAATCAAGTAAGACACAGGCGCTTGTTAAAAAAGCGATGATTTATCCGATTGCGGTTATGATTATTGCTGTTGTGATTACGATAGTAATGCTTGTAGTAGTTATCCCAAGCTACCAGAGCATGTTTGTGGATCTGGGTACGGATCTTCCGGGTATTACAAAGTTTTATGTGGCGTTGAGTGATGGCTTGATTAATTACTGGTATATTATTGCACCCGTGGCGGCAGCGATTGCGTTTGGCATCGTGGCATTCTCAAAGACAGACATGGGAAAACACGTTTTCGGAAAGCTCGCGCTTACCATTCCGATGTTTAAAGATATGACTGTAAAGTCCGCGGCGGCGCAGATGGCGAGAACCTTGGGTACGTTGTTGGGTTCTGGTGTTAGCCTTGTTGAGGCGACATCGATCGTGTCGGGAATTATGGGAAATGTTTATTTTAAGGAAGCATTGAAAGATGCGTCCATGCAGGTGTCGATTGGTATGCCGCTCTCGCGTCCTTTGGAGGAATGCGGATTGTTCCCACCGATGGTGTATCATATGCTTCGTATCGGTGAGGAGTCGGGAAACTCGGAGGAAATGCTGGACAAACTTGCTGATTATTATGATGAAGAAGTGGAAATGGCAGTACAGTCGTTGATGGCAGCGTTGGAGCCTATGATCATCGTTGTGCTTGCTGTTGGCGTAGGAGGACTTGTAGCGGCTTGTATGGCGCCGATGCTTAGCATGTATCAGGCATTGGATACGATGTAAAATATTACATAGAAACAAAAAAGAATAGCCTAATCGGCTATTCTTTTTTGTTTACGGCTGTGTTTGTCAGTTGGACGTAAGCGCTTCCATTTCATCGATGAGGTCACGGAACATCTTTAAAGCGTCTTCAATCGGCTTTTTGGCAGACATGTCAACGCCGGCATCTTTTAGGATTGAAACCGGATCTTTGGAACAGCCCGCGCTCAAAAACAGTTCTTTGTATGCCTTTACGGCAGGTTCTCCTTCTGTCAGAATTTTTTGCGAGAGTGCGATTGCTGCCGAGAATCCCGTAGCGTACTGGTACACATAGAAGTTATAGTAAAAATGGGGAATACGCGCCCACTCAAGATCAATTTGGGAATCATGGAAAACATTTTTTCCAAAGTAAAGGTCAATCAAATCCCGGTATGTTTTACATGCCGTTTCGGAATTGACGCTCTCGCCGTTTTGCACCATCTGACTCATCTTCAGTTCAAATTCCGCAAACATGGTCTGGCGGTAGAGCGTTGTCCGGAACTGCTCAAGGAAGTAGTTAATCAGATAGGCTCTTTCTTTTTTGTCCGTAGTATTTTTCAGGAGATATTGCATCAGTAAAGCTTCATTACAGGTTGAGGCAACCTCGGCAACAAAAATCACATATTCGGAGTCGATAACAGGCTGTTTTTTGTTGGAGAGATAGGAATGAAGCGCATGTCCCATCTCATGTACTGTCGTAAATTCACTGTCAAGGTTATTCTTGTAGTTTAAAAGAATGAAAGGGTGCACGCGGCAGCCGCATGAATACGCGCCGCTGCGCTTTCCCGTATTTTCGTAGATATCAATCCAGCGGTTGCGAAAGCCCTCATCCAAAAGCGCTACATAGTCATCGCCCAGAACGGAAAGTGCGTTTTTGATATTGTTTTTTGTCTCTTCAAATGAGATGGTTCGCTCTGCATCGGGAATCATAGGCGCATAGAGGTCGTACATGTGGAGCTCATCAACCTTTAAGAGCTTTTTGCGAAGGCGCATATAACGATACATATACTCCATGTTTTCGTGTACTGTTTCAATCAGATTATAGTAAACCTGTGGATTGACATTGTTGACATCGAGCGCCGCGTGCAGCGGACTTTCATAATTTCTCGTTTTGGCGAAAAAGTTTAGTTGTTTCATCTGTGCGGAAAGGATTGCCGCCGAGGTATTTTTGTGTGCGTCGTACGTTTTATAGAGGGACTCAAACGCTGCTTTTCTGACACTTCTGTCAGTTTTTCGCAGCAGCGTGACAAACGTGGCATGTGTGACGGGGTATCGGTTTCCTTCAATATCGCTCACGGAGTCAAATGTCATATCGGCATTGTTTAAAAGTCCAAAAATCTCATCGGGGGACTGCGCAAGCTCTCCGGCAGCAGCGAGTATTTTCTCCTCAGCGTTGCTCAATATATGCGATTTTTTCCGGCGGATATCGCCAAGGTATCGTTGATATGTTTTCAGCTCGGGCGTTTTCTCATAAAATGCATTCAGCGTTTCGTCACTGATCGCAAGAATTTCGGGTTCTGCAAAGGAAAACGCGGAGGAAACTGCAACAAGCGAACCCATTGTCTGGTCTTTATACCCTTGATAGGTGGTATTTTTGGTGTCCTCGTCGGCTTTTCGCATGGAATAGTTTGCAAAACGGTCCAAAAAGACGCTGATTTCGTCCTGTTTTTTTAAGAAGGAGAGCAGCGTATCTGCGCTTTCTCCAAGTCTGCCGCTGTAAGCTTCGATTTCGGAACATTTTTCTTTGATCGAATTCAAATCCTTTTTCCATTCTTCATCAGAGGCATATAAGTCCTCAATCGCCCATTTATGGTCCGCTGGAATTTCTTTTCTGCTTTTTATTTCTTCCATATTACGACCGGTCCTTTCCAAATTTATTTATATATTGCGCCAGCATATATCATTTAGGGAGAATGCGAAGCATTCTCTTAATGCGTCGCTGCCGAGCGACGCTATTTTTACTATTATCAGTGTACCATTTTAAAGAAGATTATGCTATACTAAACAGAAAGAAAGTGTAAATAGAATTTTTAGCCTACAAAGCGGCATGGAGGCAGAATATATGGGGTTAAAATTTTACATCGGAGCTTCCGGCTCGGGGAAAAGCTATCTGCTTTATCAAAGGATCATAGATGCGTCAATGCAAAATCCGCACACCAATTATCTGATAGTGGTGCCCGATCAGTTTACCATGCAGACACAGCTTGAACTCGTGAAAAGACATCCCAATAAAGGAATTATGAATATCGACGTGTTAAGCTTTGGGCGTCTTTCCCACAGAATTTTCGAGGAGGTTGGCGGAAACGATAAGCCGGTTCTGGACGATACGGGAAAGAGTCTTGTTCTGCGAAGAGTGGCGGCGGAGCTGGAAGAGGAGCTTAGCGTCATGAAACAAAAGGTCAGAAAGCCCGGATACATCAGTGAGATAAAATCGGCGCTTTCTGAGTTCATGCAGTACGGACTGAAACCCCAGGATGTGGAAAAGCTTTGTGATTATGCGTCAAAAAGAGGAGCGCTTTCCTACAAATTAAAGGATTTGCATACATTGTACAGCGGTTTTTTGAAATACATAGAAGAACGTTTTATCACGACGGAGGAAACGCTTGAGCGACTTCGCGGTGTGCTGGTGCGGTCTCATGTGGTGCGGGAAAGCGTGATCGTTTTTGACGGCTTTACGGGTTTTACGCCGGTGCAGAACAGGGTTATTCAGGAGTTGATGCTTCAGGCGCAGCAGGTCATTGTAACTGTCACCATGGATGCGCGTGAAAATCCGTATGTGCTTGACGGAGAACAAAAACTGTTTCATTTGAGTAAAAAGACTATATATGACCTTAACAGACTTTGCCGTGAGGCGGGCGCTGAACGTGAAAAAGATGAAGTAATTGCGGATCGGCAAGTGTTCCGATATCGGGATAATGCGGGATTGTCGCATCTGGAGCGGGAGCTTTTTCGATATCCGTACAAAGCGTTTGAACAGGAGCAGGACAGCATTAGAATTTTTGAGGCATCAAACCCAAAGGAAGAGCTGCGACAGGTGTGCCTGAAAATTAGGCAGCTTGTGCGAGAGGAAGATTACTGCTATCGCGATATCGCTGTCGTTACGGGCGATTTGGAGTGTTATGGTTTTCTTGCCAAGGAGGAGTTTTCGCGGTTTAACATTCCCTTCTTCCTCGACAAAACAAATAAACTTGTGCTCAATCCGTTTATTGAATTTATTCGAAGCGCGCTCTTGGTGGTGATACAGGAGTATTCGTATGAGTCGGTATTTCACTTTTTAAGGTGCGGTCTTTCCGGAGTAAGCAGCGAGGATACGGACAGACTCGAAAATTATGTGATGATGATGGGAATCCGCGGAAAGAGCGCGTGGAATAAGCGGTTTACAAGGCGGGTAAAAGGGGAGGAGGAGGCAACAGAGTTCCTTGACGCGCTGAACAAAGTGCGGGAAAGAATTGTATCCATGCTCGAGCCGCTTATGGTAAAGCGGGCGACGGGACGTGAGCTTGTAACGTTTCTGTATGAGTTTATCAAAAAGGCGGAAATCGAGAGCGGACTGGAACGGTATGCAGAGCAATTTAAGGAAAAAAACGACCTTGTGCGCGCAAAGGAATATGAGCAGATTTATAGGCTTGTCATGGAACTTTTGGAACAAATCTGCGCATTGCTTGGTGATGAGGAGCTTACGATAAAAGAGTTTGCGGATATCCTTGATGCGGGATTTGCGGAAATCAAGGTGGGAACGATTCCGCAGAGCGTTGACAAGGTAGTCATTGGAGATATCGAGCGAACGCGCATGAGTGACATTAAGACGCTTTTTTTTGTGGGTATCAATGACGGAATCATTCCAAAGAGCGGGGGAACAGGTGGGATTATTTCCGACATTGACCGCGAGTTTTTACAGGAATCGGAGTTTGAGCTTGCGCCCACGCCAAGGCAGCAGATGTATATTCAACGGCTTTATCTTTACATGACAATGACGAAGCCTTCCAATTCCTTGTTTCTTTCTTATGCCAAGGTCGACAGCGAGGGAAAGAGCATTAGACCGGCGTATCTGATCAATACGGTGACAAAACTGTTTCCACTGATTATGATTGAAAAACCACAGCTAAGGCGTATCGAAGAGCAGTTGGATTCTTTCGCGGACGCTATGGAGTATCTTGTGGAACTGCTTCGACGCTATGCGGCGTACGGATTATTGGACGGAGAAAACACAGACGACAGACGGGTGTTTTTTACACTTTATGACACATGTGTCAGAAATGAGAAGTGCGCGCCAATTTTGGAGAGCATGAAAAGGGCGGCGTTTGCATACCTTGCAAATGTGGGAAATGCAAGGCTTCCAAAAGAACTTGCGGGACTTTTGTACGGTCATATCCTCAAAAACAGCGTGAGCCGTCTTGAAACATTTGCCTCTTGCGCGTACGCGCATTTTCTGCAATACGGTTTAAAACTTTCGGAGCGTGACAAGTACAGCTTTGAACGTGTGGATATGGGGAATGTGTTTCATGCGGTTCTTGAACACTTTTCGGAACAGTTGGAAAAGAACGGCTATACATGGTTTGATTTTCCGAAGGAGCTGGGAGAACAGCTTGTAGATGCGTGTCTGGAAAGCTATGCAGCGGCGTATGGTGAAACCGTGCTCTACAGCAGCAAGCGTAACGAGTACATGATAACGCAGATGAAGCGGATTTTAAACCGCACTGTGCAAACGTTGCAATATCAATTAAAGCAAGGGGCATTTGCGCCCGAGAGCATTGAGATGTCGTTTCAGATGGCATCGGATCTTGACGCGGTAAACATTTCTCTTTCCGAGGAAGAAAAAATGCAGCTTGTAGGACGCATTGACCGCATTGACACTTGTAGGCGCAGCGATAAACTGTATGTCAAGGTGATTGATTACAAGTCGGGTAATCGGAAATTTGACCTTGCGGCATTGTATTACGGTTTGCAGCTGCAGCTTGTAGTTTATATGAATGCGGCGGTAGAGCTTGAAAAAAGGAAAAATCCTGACATGCGTGTCATTCCCGCTGCGATGCTTTACTACCATGTGAGCGATCCGATGACAGAAACAGAACAAGGAAAACCGGATGCGGCGGAAATTGAAAAAGCAATCTTAGATGAACTCAAAATGACGGGTATGGTGAGTGATGAGGAGGAGGTCATTAAGCTTCTTGACAAGGATTTTGAGACGAAATCTACGGTGCTTCCCGTGGGGAAGAAGAAGGACGGCAGTTATACACAGGCGTCGAGTGTGCTTTCCAATGAGGATTTTGAGACGGTTTCGCATTATGTAAATGCAAAGATCAAGGAGCTTGGAAGCTCGATTTTAGATGGCGATATCGGGTTAAATCCTTACGAGCATAAGGACATGACTGCGTGTACTTACTGTGACTATAAAAGTGTCTGCGGTTTTGACAAAAAGCTTGGCGCAGGACTTGTGCGTCATTTGGAGGAACTGGATCAGGAACAGGCTTTGGAGCAGATGCGAGCGCAAAACAAGGAGAACGGAGGAGCTTAACGATGGAATATACGGCAGACCAGCAGCGTGTCATCAATACGAGAAACAGCAATATCCTTGTGTCCGCGGCAGCGGGAAGCGGAAAGACCGCGGTGCT
>JAIEDW010000146.1 GCA_029067805.1 Lachnospiraceae bacterium | reverse complement strand
AAAAAGTATGATCCGGAAATTATCATTATGGGTCTGGGTCCAAAAGGCGTTATTCTCTATATCAGAAAGGATAACAGCGTGATTGAATACAAGCCCGTAAAGACGCATGATGTTGTCAATACCATCGGTGCGGGTAATGCGATATTCTCATCATTCTTACATTACTATGTAAAGACAGGGGACGCGAGAGACGCAATTAAGAATGCACTGCTCTTTGTATCTTATAAGATCAGTTTTGTCGGAACGTCAAACGGATTTATGACAGAGGAACAGATTGCGCAGTGGAGACAGCTGATCTGGAAAGATTAGGTTTAAAAACGCATTGTGAAACTTTTTCACAATGCGTTTTTTGATATTTTGACTTAATCGGTCTTGTAGATATATCTTAAAAAGTCTACGGCATAATCGACGTTGTCGGAGTTTACGACAAAGCTGTAGAGCGGATCCTTGTCCGTATAATAGTGATATTCGTTGAGCTTTGGCGCATCGGAAATGAAGATGCCTACAGGGGTAAGTTCATCGCTGTTTCCGACTGTTGCATAATAGAGGCGATCCTGGTACTCTTCCAGTAAATCATCGGGAAGAAATGTTGTCACATTCCCAAGCAGTTCACATTTTGCAAAGTAATCAATCGTATCCGCATCTGCGACAATCACGTCAAGATCGCTTGCAGTGATTGCGACCATTGCCTTTTCCAGTTCGATATAAGCCTCATAATCGCTCATCTGTGGCGAATAAGACAGGCTCGCGTCAAGATAAACCTCGTGTTTCGCGGTGTCGATTTCCATGAATTGCGCAAAGCTGTCGATCAGCTCGGTATTTGAGGAATCCCCTGTGTCATTATAGAGATATATTCCAAGCGCCGTATCGTCCGGTGCCGTGATCATGGAATAGAGGAGAGAAGAAGCAACGGCGCATATGGCAATTACGATAAGCGTTGTAATCAGATAGTAATCTTTAAAATACAAAAGCTTGTCCTTTAAAGGCGCGCCTTTTAGTTTGGCATTCTGTTCCTTGATTTCATCGGACAGGGAATTATTTTTGTCGCGGTTTTTGTTGTAAACGTCCATAATCGCATCTCCATTCTTGTGGCATCTGCAAATTTTATTGTGCTAAAAAGATGATATAATCGATTATGGCGCAGTGTCAATTAAATTTTTCTAAAAGATAGGAAACGCTTGCATAATAAGTGAATTTATTCTAAGATAGTAGATATATCAAATGAAGAGAGGAAATCGACATGACGGAAAGCTACAAGGAATTGATGGTAAAAAAGGAAAAGGGCATGAAAGAAGCGTTTATGCGGGCGGCGTGTACAACGTTTACAGTGATCATCGGGCTGTTGACGATACTGACGGTAAATTTTCTGTTGTTTATCGTGACGGTTGCACTTGGTGTGCTTACGTATTTTGTGTTTCAGTGGACAGATATTGAGTATGAGTATCTCTATCTTGACAAGGAAATTACGGTTGATAAGGTTATGGCAAAGTCAAGAAGAAAACGTGCGGTGGTGCTTGAGGTGGGCAAAATTGAGATCATGGCTCCCGAGAACTCGAGCCAGCTGGAATATTATAAAAACAGACAGGTCAAAACAACGGATTTGAGTGCGGGGCATGACTTGCCCGGTCAAAAACTCTATGTGGTATATTATGAGGGCAGTCAGAAGTTTTTGTTAAATCTTGATGATGATTTTGCCAATACGGTAAGGCTTGTGGCGCCTAGGCACGTTTATATGGAATAATTTGTGTATCATAAGTGTCGCTGTTTAGTCTTGACAAGCTCTGTGCGCTTTAGTATAATTTTAAAAATATTTTCAACTTAATAATTCACATAAAATTCATAGGAGGAAGAAAAATGGGTCAGATAATTGGCGAAGGAATTACGTTTGATGATGTTCTTTTAGTACCGAGCTATTCTCAGGTAATACCAAATCAGGTTGATCTTACCACATGGTTGACAAAGAAGATTAAGCTTAACATTCCGATGATGAGCGCGGGAATGGATACCGTAACGGAGCACAGAATGGCGATTGCGATGGCAAGGCAGGGCGGTATCGGTATCATTCACAAAAACATGTCGATTGAAGAACAGGCTGACGAGGTAGACAAAGTAAAACGTTCTGAAAACGGCGTTATTACGGATCCATTTTCACTCACTCCCGAACATACACTTGCTGAAGCCGATGCGCTGATGGCAAAGTTTCGAATCTCAGGCGTGCCTATTACAGAGGGCAGAAAGCTTGTCGGTATTATCACCAACCGCGATTTAAAATTTGAAACGGATTATACAAAGAAAGTAAAAGAATCGATGACCACAGAAGGTCTTGTCACGGCAAGAGAGGGCATTACACTTGACGAGGCAAAAAAGATTCTTGCAGACGCGAGAAAAGAGAAACTTCCTATTGTAGATGCGAATTATAATCTTAAGGGATTGATCACCATTAAGGACATTGAAAAGACCATAAAATATCCTTTGGCTGCAAAGGATTCGCAGGGCAGACTTCTCTGCGGCGCAGGCGTAGGCATTACGGCGAACGTACTGGACCGTGTGGCGGCGTTAATTGACGCGAAGGTTGACGTTGTTGTACTCGACAGTGCGCACGGACATTCGGAGAATGTGCTTCGTTGTCTGCGCATGATCAAGGAAAAATATCCCGATTTACAGGTGGTTGCGGGAAATGTTGCCACTGGTGAGGGAACAAAAGCGCTGATCGAGGCGGGCGCAGATGCAGTGAAAGTCGGTATTGGTCCCGGGTCTATCTGTACGACGCGTGTTGTGGCGGGTATTGGTGTACCGCAGATTACGGCGATTATGGACGCATACGCAGTTGCTAAGGAGTACGGCGTTCCAATCATTGCGGACGGCGGTATCAAGTATTCGGGCGATATGACAAAGGCGATTGCGGCAGGCGGAAATGTCTGCATGATGGGCAGCATTTTTGCAGGCTGTGAAGAGAGTCCGGGAACTTTTGAATTATTCCAGGGAAGAAAATACAAAGTATATAGAGGTATGGGATCAATCGCGGCGATGGAGAACGGAAGTAAAGACCGTTATTTCCAATCGGATGCAAAGAAGCTTGTTCCCGAGGGCGTAGAAGGACGCGTTGCCTACAAAGGAAATGTGGAGGATACCGTGTTCCAGCTGATGGGCGGTCTTCGCTCGGGTATGGGTTACTGCGGAACGCAGACCATTGAGGAACTCAAAGAAAACGGCAGATTTGTAAAGATTTCTGCGGCGGCGCTTAGAGAGAGTCATCCCCATGACATTCATATCACAAAAGAGGCACCCAATTATAGCGTGGAAGAATAAAACCGACGCTGTCACGATGTTGTGGCAGCGTTTGCATTGTAGCACGAAATGAGGTGTGCGAATAGTATGCTGTATAAAAAATATCGTTTCTATAACGACGGTATTGAAATCATGATACCCTCTCATTTTAAGGAGTCACAATCGTTTGTCGCCGTACAAAACAGCTTTATGTCCGATAACAGAAGGGTCATCGTAAATATTGCAAGAGGTGGCGTTAATCTCACACAGGAGCAGTTGGTTACGAGAATGGACGAGTATTATAGAGGCTTTACGAGAGATGTTCTTGAATTTGACTGCATTGCGATCAATAAAAGACAGTTTTTGGGAGATGTCTTTGGCGAGCTGAAATACAGCTCAAGCATGATGGGGTATCAATTTTACAACGTATTTCTTTTGGGAGTGTATGGTGGGAGAGAGCTGATTGTCACGATGCAGTGCGTACAGGACGAGGCGGCGGACAATGAGCGCATATTTGACAATATTGCGGATTCTATAAGAATATTAAAGAAGGGGCAGGACGCGGAGGATTGATGTATGCTTGTAAAGAATGACAGAAAACAACTATCCTTTTTATTTCAAAAATCCGATCCGTTTTTTGAGATGGGATATAAGCTGCTTGAACAGGAGAAGCTTCCGCAGCAGCTTTCGTATCAAAGAAAACAGCAAAACGGCAGGGAGAAGCTTATCTATTTCATTGATGATCCAAACCTTGTATCCTTAAAGGATATGGCGGAAAGATTGGACAGCGATGAAGTTTCAGATATTTTATATGAGCTGTTTCTTCTCATAGAAGAGGTAGAGAAGAACGGCTTTATGAAACGGGAATGCATCTGGTGTGACTGCGAAAATATTTATTATGATATGCAGGCACACAGGATTAAGGCAGCGATTCTTCCGATATCGGGAGCCGTGCGGTATGCCGACGGCAGAAGCTGGCACGAATGCCTTGAACATACCGTATTAATGCTTGCGGCGGGACTGGAAGAAAAAAAAGCGACGCGGGTGGAACAGCTTGCGCATATGCTTACAGCCGATGCGATTACGATAAATGAACTTCTTTCGGAACTGGAGGGGTTCGGAAACGGCAAGTCGGGACTACTGGCAGATAAGAAGCCGCAAAGTGTGCAAATTGGTCTAAAGCTGTACTACAGCGGAAAAGATAAAAAGCTGGAATTTATTGTGAAGGACGGCGATTTTATAATCGGAAAGAGTGCGGAACAGGCAAACGGCATTATTGATGAAAGTGTTTCAAGGGCGGTGAGCAGAAGACACTGCTGCATCACGAAGCTCGGAAATCGATTTTTTATGCAGGATCTTGAGAGCGTCAACCGTACGCTTGTAAATGGGATTATGATACCGCCGTATGAATTTATGGAGCTTGAAAATAACGATATTTTAAGCGTAGCGGATGTTGAGTTTCGAGTAACGCTTTTTGAATATGCGATAGAAAAGGGAGGAAGATAAAACATGAAAGACACAGTAGAAATAAGGTGGCACGGAAGAGGCGGACAGGGTGCGAAAACCGCAGCCCTGCTTCTTGCGGACGTGGCATTTAAGACGGGAAAATATGTACAGGGATTTCCCGAGTACGGTCCTGAGCGAATGGGTGCGCCGATTACGGCGTACAATCGCATCAGCAGTGAGCCGATTACCGTTCACTCCAATATTTACGAGCCCGATTATGTGGTTGTGGTAGATGAGAGCCTCTTAGAGAGCATTGATGTCACCAAGGGACTCAGTAAGGATGGTGCGGTGATCATTAACTCGGAACATACAAAAGAGGAGCTGCTTCCCATGCTTCACGGCTATGAGGGAAAGGTGTATACGGTGGATGCGAAAGCGATTTCCATAAAGGCGCTTGGAAAGAATTATCCGAATTCACCGATGCTTGCGGCGACGGTAGCAGTTTCAAAGGTTATGGATCACGATGCATTTTTAAATGAGATGAAAGCGTCATTCGAACATAAGTTTGCAAAGAAACCAGAGGTAATTGACGGAAACATGCAGGCGCTTGAGATGGCATTGAATGAGGTATAAGCGATAGGAAGGGTGCGATAAAATGGAAAAAATACAGGACAGGATTAATGAACAGAGCCCTTGGCAGCATATTACGGAGGGCAACAAGATTTTTGAAGCGGCGACTTCAAAGGACTTTTGTACAGGAGAGTGGCGGACGTCTACACCGGTGTTTGAGAGCGAAAAGTGCAAGCAGTGTCTGCTGTGCATCGCGGTTTGTCCGGATTCGTCAATCCCCGTCAGTGCGGGAAAGAGAACGGATTTTGACTACGACCACTGTAAGGGCTGCGGCATTTGCGCTAAAGTATGCCCGTTTGGAGCAATCAGTATGAGGGAGGGGAAATAAATGGCAATCAGAGAACGTTTATCAGGAAATGAGGCGGTAGCATACGCCATCAAACAGATTAATCCCGATGTAATGCCGGCGTTTCCCATTACGCCGTCCACGGAGATACCGCAGTATGTGGCAACATATATTGCAAACGGTGAGATTGACACGGAGTTTATCCATGTGGAGAGTGAGCACAGTGCGATGAGCGCGACGATCGGTGCATCGGCAGCAGGTGCAAGGGCGCTTACGGCGACATCTTCCTGCGGAATGGCGTTAATGTGGGAGGAGCTTTATGTGGCGGCTTCCGACAGACTTCCGATTGTGCTTGCGCTTGTAAACAGAGCGTTGTCGGGTCCGATCAATATCAATGCAGACCATTCGGACAGTATGGGCGCAAGGGATTCGGGGTGGATTCAGATTTACGCCGAGTCTAATCAAGAAGTCTATGACAATTTTATTCAGGCATTTCCGATTGCGGAAAACGCGAACGTGCATCTTCCGGTTATGGTTTGTCAGGACGGATTTATCACAAGCCATGGTGTGGAAAACATTCTTCTCGTTGAGGACGAGAAAGTGAAAGCGTTTGTGGGTGAATATGAGCCGGAGCACTATCTGCTCAATCCAAACGAAAAAATGGCTGTGGGACCGTATGCAGTGTCTAATTATTATATGGAAACAAAGCGCGCACAGCGCGAGGCGATGATTGCGGCAAAGCAGGTCATTCTTGACGTGGCAAAGAAGTTTGAGGAAATGACGGGCAGAAAGTACGCTTTCTTTGAGGAATATCGAATGGAAGATGCGGAGTATGCGGTTGTCATTATCGGTTCGGCAGCAGGAACCTGTAAGGCAGCAATCGAGCATATCAGAAATACGACAGGGAAAAAGGTGGGACTTGTAAAAATCAGAGTGTTCCGTCCGTTCCCGGAGGAAGAGATTGCTAAGGCGCTCTCCAAGGTAAAAGCAATCGCAATTATGGACCGCAGCGAGATGTTTTCCGCTACGGGAGGACCGCTTGGCGCAGAGGTAAGAGCTGCGCTGTATCAGGCAAAGTGCAATGCAGAGGTTGTCAATTATCTCTATGGACTTGGCGGCAGGGATATCACGACAGATGATTTTGAAACGGTGTATGCGAATCTTGAGAAGATGGCGCAGACCCATGAGCCGATTGGCATGTATGAGTACATAGGACTGCGGACAGAACAGGCAAAGGAGGCAGAGTAAGGCTATGGAACAGACAGCATATAATTTTAAGGAAGTGATGAGCAAGCCGGAACGTCTTGCTCCGGGACATCGTATGTGTGCAGGCTGCGGCGGCACCATCACAGTAAGAAATGTGCTTAGAGCGCTCAAAGAGGAGGACAAGGCGGTTATCGGAAATGCTACGGGATGCCTTGAAGTTTCTTCGTTTATGTACCCTTACACAGCATATGAGGACAGTTATATCCACAATGCCTTTGAAAACGCGGGAGCGACGCTTTCGGGAGTGGAAACAGCTTACAATGTGTTGAAGAAAAAGGGAAAGATCAAGGATACCTATAAATTTATCACGTTCGGCGGAGACGGCGGCACTTATGATATCGGATTCCAGTCGCTCTCGGGAGCAATGGAACGAGGACATGATTTGGTATATGTGTGCTATGATAACGGCGCGTACATGAACACGGGAACACAGCGTTCCTCTGCAACACCGCAGTATGCGGACACGACAACCACGCCCGCGGGAACGGTTTCCGCAGGAAAGGTTCAGGTGCGAAAGGACTTGGCTGCAATCATTGCGGAGCATCATGTGCCGTATGTGGGACAGACAACGTTTACTTCCAACTTTAAGGATTTGTATACTAAGGCGCAGAAGGCAATCTATACGCCCGGCGCGGCATTCTTAAATGTCATGTCACCCTGCCCAAGAGGTTGGGGATATGAGCCGAGCGAGATCATGACAATCTGTAAGCTTGCTACAGATACCTGCTATTGGCCGATGTTTGAGGTGATAGATGGGAAGTGGATTTTGAGCTATGAGCCGAAGAAAAAGCTTCCGATTGAGGACTTTTTAAAGCCGCAAAGACGGTTTAAGCATCTCTTTAAGAAAGAAAACGAGGAACTGATCGGAAAGTTCCAGGAGGAAGTGGACAAACTCTGGGAAGAGCTTAAAAACAGATGTAATTAATAAAAAATGCAGGTTGATTTTGTTTCAACCTGCATTTTATAATGCTCGATAATCGAATATATCGGAATATGTAATAGGTTAGTTAGCTCTAACTTGTTTGAAGAGAAACACCTTCATACGATCGGTCGGTCTGCCTGCGTATCATGTCAATCTCAGCCCATTTTTTCGCTTCGTCTTCGGCAGCCTCTTGCAACAGTCGTTCGTAGATGGCATTTGCCTCTTTGATAATGTCGTCCTGCTCGGGCGGAAGAATGACGTCAACATTGACATTTGTACTGTTTGCAAGGAGAGAATCCACAGTGTTCTGACTGCTTGATCTATTTAGGATTGCGTCCATAGCCTCTTTCGTCTGCGCATCGACAGGTCCTTTGCCGTAAAGACCGGAATAAGAGCCTGTTGTGGCGTTGAATGCGGCAGCGTCCGCTGTATCGTCTGAGTGCATCTCAAGAGCAAGTTGTTCTTCTTTTTCTTTTGCTTCTATTCTAAGAGCTTCTTCCTTTTCGGCTTTGGAAGGCCAAATACGGACAACCTCCGGATTATACGTAACTAACCACCATTTAATGACGTGCGGATAGTATCTTTTCAAAAAATATGCCGTTGCCGGTTCCATCATAAATAGCACCATCTTTCCATGCCGTTTGGCAAGTATACACATAGTATATCATAACTTGTCTAAAAACGGTACAAAAATTAAAAAAATCTCCAAAAAATATATCGGTACGATTGTAACGATTCAACAGTATCAATTTTAAAGCAGGCGATCCTTTCGTTCCAATTTGAACTTTTTATAAAAATTGTTATAAAAGTATAAACTAAATTGACAAAGAAAAAAAGTGTGTTATATTAAACATAGAACAGATAAAACAATATGAGAAGAAAACAGAGAAAGGAGCGTGAGTTAGCATGAACATTCAAAAATTTACGCAGAAATCAGTCGAAGCGGTGAATGCCTGCGAAAAGCTGGCATATGAATACGGCAATCAGGAACTGGAGCAGGAGCATCTTTTGTATGCGCTTTTAACGGTCGATGACAGTCTGATCTTGAAACTGACGGAAAAAATGGAAATCAATACGGATTATTTCCTGGAGCGCGTGGAAAAAGCGCTTGCGAAACGTGTCAAGGTACAGGGCGGTCAGATTTATGTCGGTCAATATCTGAATAAAACGCTGATCAGCGCTGAGGACGAAGCAAAGCGTATGGGAGATGAGTATGTATCGGTAGAACATTTATTTCTTGCGATGCTGCAAAGCCCAAATAAGGAAGTTAAGGAGATTTTCAGAGAGTACGGCATCACGCGTGAGCGTTTTTTGAAGGCGCTTTCACAGGTCCGGGGAAATCAAAAAGTAGTGAGCGATAATCCCGAGGCGACATATGACACGCTTGAAAAATACGGTCAGGATCTGGTGGAAAAAGCGAGAAATCAAAAGCTCGATCCCGTTATCGGACGCGACAATGAAATCCGAAACATTATCCGAATCCTGTCAAGAAAGACGAAAAACAATCCTGTGCTGATCGGGGAACCGGGCGTCGGAAAGACGGCGGTTGTCGAAGGACTCGCACAGCGTATTGTCAGAGGGGATGTTCCGCAAGGGCTTAAGGATAAAAAGATTTTTTCTCTTGATATGGGCGCGCTCGTTGCGGGCGCAAAGTACCGCGGCGAATTTGAAGAGCGTCTGAAAGCAGTGCTTGAGGATGTAAAAAACAGTGACGGACAGATTATTCTCTTTATTGACGAGCTTCACACGATTGTTGGAGCTGGAAAAACAGACGGCGCGATGGACGCGGGCAATATGTTAAAGCCGATGCTTGCAAGGGGAGAACTGCATTGTATCGGCGCGACGACGCTCGA
>JAIEDW010000145.1 GCA_029067805.1 Lachnospiraceae bacterium | reverse complement strand
GCCTTACAAACTGAAAGCTCTCATACGCCTTTGCATCCTTTAATGCGGGTTCTACATAGCACTCTTTTAATACTGTAAGCGAGTTAGGATTTAAATTCAAAGAGCCGTCCTCGTTATATACGCCCTTTTCCTCATCGATCAGATTTTCGTACAATCTGACTTCCGCTTTCACCGCATAAGGAGCGGGAACCCAGTGAATTGTTCCTTTTACTTTTCTGCCCGTAAAGCCGCTGCCCTGTTTTGTTTCCGGATCATAAGTGCAGTGCACAACCGTCACATTCCCGTTTTCGTCTTTTTCATAGCTCTCGCACTTTACAAAGTACGCGCTCATGAGGCGAACTTCATTTCCCGGGAAAAGACGGAAATACTTCTTTGGCGGTTCTTCCATAAAGTCGTCACGGTCGATATAAAGCTCCCTGCAGAATGGAACCTGTCTAGAACCAAGCGACTCGTTTTCAAGATTATTGGGCACTTCGAGGTATTCTGTCTGCCCCTCGGGATAATTGTCTATCACAAGTTTGATCGGATCAAGCGCCGCCATCATTCTTGGCTTTTTGAGCTTTAAATCCTCTCTGATACAATATTCCAGCATTGCATAATCCGTTGAAGAATTTGCCTTGCTCACGCCGCAAAGCTCGACGAAACGCTGAATGGACTCCGGCGTAAATCCGCGCCTTCTAAGCGCCGCAATGGATACAAGCCTCGGGTCATCCCAACCGTCTACAATACCGTCCTGTACAAGTTTTTTAATATAACGCTTTCCTGTCACGACATTGGTAAGGTACATCTTCGCCTGTTCAATCTGCTTTGGCGGGTTAGGATATTCTAACTCCCGTACTACCCAATCATATAATGGTCTATGATCTTCAAATTCCAACGTACAAATCGAATGGGTAATGCCCTCAATCGCGTCCTCAATCGGATGCGCAAAATCATACATCGGATAAATGCACCACTTGTCGCCTGTGTTATGGTGCGTCATATGCGCAACACGATAGATAACGGGATCTCTCATGTTGATGTTCGGTGAACTCATATCAATACGGGCACGCAGCACTTTCTCGCCGTCCGCATATTTTCCGTTGCGCATCTCTTCGAAAAGCTGTAAATTCTCCTCAACGGAACGCCCAGCCGAAGGATCTTCTTTTCCGGGTTCCGTAAATGAACCGCGGTACTGTTTGATTTCCTCCGCCGAAAGGTCCGACACATATGCCTTTCCTTTTTTAATCAGCTTCACAGCGCCCTCGTACATCTGCTCAAAATAGTTTGACGCAAAGAAAAGCCTGTCCTCCCAGTCCGCGCCAAGCCATTCCACATCCGCCTTGATAGACTCGACAAACTCAATGTCCTCCTTGGTCGGATTGGTATCGTCAAAACGCATGTTGAACTTTCCGCCGTACTGCTTTGCCAAATTGTAATTTACCAAAATTGCCTTCGCATGACCAATATGAAGATATCCGTTCGGCTCCGGCGGAAAACGGGTATGCACGGTATCATACACACCCTCTGCAAGATCCTTATCTATAATCTGCTCAATAAAATTTCTGGAAACGACTTCCTTTTCCCC
>JAIEDW010000144.1 GCA_029067805.1 Lachnospiraceae bacterium | reverse complement strand
TATCCCAACGTCTGCTTAGTGCATTTGTATACCTTGGAAGGTGCGATTTGCAATACGGAATATAATTGCCTTTCGGAAGATAAGAAAAAAGAATTAAAAGAGTTTAGCGACTTTTTGAAGAATTAATTTAATGAGGAATAATCATGAGCAACAGTCCGATTTACAGAAGAAGAAGTATTAGAAAATTTAAAGATATGCCAATTTCAAAAGAGCAGATTGAAGCAATCATCCAAGCCGGAAGCGCTGCTCCTTCCGCGAAAAACAGACAGCCTTGGAAGTGTATTGTTTTGGGAAACCTATGCAAGGAAGAATTTCTTATCCATATGAAAAAAGGAATTGAAAGAGAAGAACATTCGCTTGCGTCGCTGTCAAAATCAAGAATCGGTTTGCCGGATGCAAAAAATACATTGCGCATTATGAGAGAAGCGCCGATTTTGATTGTTGTAATCAATACAAACGGCAAGAGTCCTTTTGAACAACTTGACGTAGACGAACGGTTTACGGAAATATGCGACAACTTATCCATCGGCGCATTTATCGAAAATATGCTTTTACAGGCGGAAGAAATGGGGCTCGGAACGTTGTGGATTGCCAATACCTGTTTTGCGTATCAGGAGTTGATTTCTTATCTGAATATGCAAGGTCAGTTGATTGGTGCAATAGCACTGGGCTATGCCGATGAACATCCCGAAAAACGTCCTCGAAAAGAATTGAAGGATATTATGGAATTTAGGATATTATAAATCGAAAGGAGATTCACATGAAGTTAAAAAACGTTCTGATTGTTGTAAACGATTTGGAAAAATCCATTGCATTTTATAAGAATCTTTTCGGACTTGAGGTAATTTTGGATAATGACGGAAATGTCATAATGACGGAAGGACTTGTTTTACAAGATGCAAAGATATGGAAATCATTTCTTGATAAGGACATTATTCCGAAAAATAACGCTTGTGAATTATATTTTGAGGAAAGCGACATTGAGGGGTTTGCCGAAATATTGGAAAAATACTGTGAGCCGATAGAATATGTTAATAAACTGATGACACACAGCTGGGGGCAGAAGGTAATTCGGTTCTACGATCCCGACGGAAATTTGATTGAAGTCGGTACGCCAATGTAAAATATATAAATTGGCGCATTCACGAAAGGAGAAAATTTTTATGAGGAGGCGTTTTTTACCGATTGACGCATATATCTGCTTGGCGTTGTCTGTGTTGGTATCGCTTGGAACAGGATCATCTATCGCCGGTCGCGTGGCGGAAAGGATTTACGCGCAAGAAGTAGAAAAACATCAGGCGGTAGCGGGTGAGATTGGCGGACCGGCGGACGAAACCGTCTTTCGGGCGCAGAGCGTGGACGACTTGCTCAGTCACGACACATTTACAATTGTTTCACCCGGCATTCACTACAGAAATGAGGGAGCGGGATTTTATCGCAGCTATTATTTATACAGCGTTGAACTTCCCAACGGAGAACGGGTAGCCGCCCGTGTCAATGGCGAGAGCGTCCAGTCAACAGGCGATTCGTATTATAGCGGAGACAGTATTCTGCCGCTCGGCCAGGTCGTATGGGAAGACCTGACACAAGATGAAATGTTTCTGAACCAAATCGAAAGTCGTGATCCGCTCACGAGAAAAGATTTTTATGTGGATATGGTGGGAAATACAGGGATATTAGCCGCAGATTTGGCATTGGAAACACCAAAAACCATGACAGAAGTATTGACAGTATTTATCTGTTATCCGATTTTCCATGCGATTGGTTCCAGATTGGGAATATTCCCGCCGTATTTTGCGCCTAAGAAGAAAAAAGAGTGATATATGATTTGAGATATCAGGCAGTTAGACAAAAAGATAAAACAGATTAATTTTTGAAGGAAAGTCAGGGATGCAAACTACCTTAAATATCGTCTTTGATATTACCATTTCTGACATTCTCTTCAATTATTTTCTTTGCGTACTCCCAGATAATATTGGAACCTAATTTCGTCTTAGTATGCCTTTTCATGACCTGTTTTTTTCCAATTTCATGTTCTCTCCAGTCGCTGCCATCATTTGAATGATTCAAAAGTAACGGTTGAAAATTATCCATTGCACGAACAAACTTGGCTTCCGGGGTTGCAGATGCTTCAAATTCTTGAAACAGACTTTTTAATTCTTCTTTCTGATCAACCGGCAACAAGCCAAAAATACGTTCTGCCGCCTGTTCCTCCCGCACTTTTTGCGTTTCAAGCCCTTTTAAATCGTAGGCGTATGTATCTCCCGCATCAATCTCCACAATATCATGAATTAAAGCCATCATCATCGCTTTGGCTACATCAAATTCTTCATTCGCATACTCCTTTAATAAATAGACCATAATTGCCATATGCCAAGCGTGTTCCGCATCATTTTCACCTCTTCCGTTTCCACTCAGATGTGTTTGACGAAAAATGTTTTTTTCTTTATCCGCTTCCAAAATAAAATCAATTTGTTTCTCTAGCCGTTGCTTTTCCATGGTGTACGCCCTTTCTACAAATCCCCGATTTGCCACTGTTAACAACATTGAAAGTGTAGTAAGTTTATGCCCATTCGGGCTGGTATAATGTCGACAGACATTATACCATACAACCAACCGGATCACAATGAAAGCGGAGTAACGGTTTCATTAAACGAGTTAAGCTTTTTTGTAAGATTAACTCCTCTCAGTGAAGAATCTGCCTTTAAGAGTGAGATATATATAATTCAGGTAAAGGAATTTTAAGAAATTTTAAACAAAAGTTAATAGAATTGTGTGTGCGTTTGTGATAAAATAATGGCGTTGTGTTGAATAATTCAACAAATCGGCTCATAAAAATAAAATCTTATAATGTTTACTTTGATCGTAGAAGGAGTTGAACAAATATGAGGACAAGTCTAAAGCCTATAATGATCCTTTTGTGTATTTTGATGGTTTTAATACAAAGCGGGTGCGCTAAAGAAGATGATAGATACACAAATGCAAACGGCTCAAAGGTTGCAGAAATACATTTTACAGATGAATTTGCAGATAATACATTAAAGCCCGCATATGAAGAATACCTAAAAAATAAATACGATGAGGAATTTACGGTTACATATATAGAGCCAACAGTAGACATGTACCTTTGCAAATATTACGGAGAGGTTACAGCTAATGAAAGCGGAGAATGGTTTGAAATTTTTTGCTCTTACTACGAGGATGAAACAGTAACCTGCGAGGACACTTATTTCCAATATACAATTAAAGATGAATATGAACAATATATGTCGAACATCATTTCAGAAGTATTTCCGGAACATAAGATTATTCAGATTTATTCATCTGCAAGATTTACAGATATGACGGAAAAAATCAATTTTGATGAATATTTGGAAACGTATATGGGTAATGATTCAAATCGTATTAATTTTCGAGTTTATATTAAGGATTCGGAGCTGACAAATTCAGAGGAACAAATATTGCAGCTGACAGAAGCTTTAAAAAATATCAATTATAGGGGTATTATTACTATATATAGAGG
>JAIEDW010000143.1 GCA_029067805.1 Lachnospiraceae bacterium | reverse complement strand
CTACAAAAATATCATCTGACCTGGCAGTAAGCGGGCTTAAGATTCTGCTGCCTGTGGCTGCCTGTGTTCTGTCATCGCGGTCATTATCTCTGTTTTTGCGTCAAAGGGCAAGGGCAACGCCGATTCGCCGAATGCAAATCTGGCACAGCTTACCGATGAACCCTTACAAGAGAACGCATATGATGATGTGAATGAGCTGATGAGCAGATATTTTAAGGCATTGGCAGACGGCGACATGGATACGATCGTGGCGCTCAGCGATTACAACGATGAAACAACGCTGATAACCTACGAAAAGAGAAGTGATTTTATTGATGATTACTTAAATGTTACCTGTTATACAAAGCCGGCAATCGCCGAAAACTCCTATTTTGTTTATGTATCTTATGATACAAAGGTTATCGGCATTGATACGATGGCTCCGGGGTTGAATGCGTTCCATGTCTATACGGCGGAAGACGGCAGCCTCAAAATAGACGGTGACATGGAGGAGAACGTGGAGGCGGCGTTTAAACTAGTGACAAATCAGGATGACGTGGTCGATCTCTATAACAGGATTGATGTCAGATATAAGGAGGCAGTGCTGGCTGATGAAGCGCTTAATACCTTTATGGAAGAGCTGCCGGATAAGGTAAAACGCTCTGTTGGTGTGGCGCTTGCGCAGCTCGAGGGACAAAACGAAGAAAACGAAGCGGGTGAGCAGGAGAACGCTGAAACGCAGACAACGCAGCAGCCGGAGGCAGAGGAGCAGCCGCAGAATCAAGCAGTCAACCAGCTTGTCAGAACGACTGATACGGTCAATGTCCGTAAGTCCGACAGCGAGGAGGCGGACCGTATCGGAAAGGTATCGCCCGGAACGGAGCTTACACGAATTGAAGAGCGGATAAACGGCTGGAGTAAGATTATCTATGAAGGCAATGAGGCATATATCAAGAGTGATTATCTTGAGGTCATCTCTACGGAAGCAGAGGGTACGGTAATCGGCTCCGTGAAAGCAAAAACGAATGTCAATGTCAGAAGCAAGGCAAGTCAGGAGTCGGAAAAGCTTGGCGTGGCGCAGGCGAGCCATTCTTATGATCTTTTGGAGGACTTGGGAGAATGGTACAGAATTAAGTATAACAATATGACAGGCTATGTAAAGGCAGAATTTTTCGAGTAGTTTTTGGAAATGTATGAAACCCATGTGGTCGAAACGGCTGCATGGGCTTTGTATATCCCTTTAAAAAGGCGGGAATAATGGAACCGAAAGGATTATTAAAACGCTGAATAAAGGGAGGCATCTATGAACAATGATGACAGGGAAATCTTAAAGGCAGTGCAGAAGAATGCCGATATGGCGATCAAGGCAATCGGGATTGTGTCAGAGAAAACGCGCAATACAGAATTTTCACAGGAACTTGCAAAAGAAAAACTGATGTACTCTGTGATACAAAATAAGGCGACAGACAGGCTTAACAATGAGGAGTTAGGCGGATATAATCCAAGCGCTGCGGAGGATATGCTTCTTGCGGGCGGCATTCATATGAGCACGCTTACGAATTGCAGCACAGGAAAACTTGCGGAGCTTGTGATACAACACAGCAATCGCGGACTGACCGGTATGTGGAAATCCATCAACCATCACCAAAATTACGGCAATACATCGATGGAGATTGCAAAGGAGTTTATGACCTTTGAGGAAAAGACGATAGCGCGGCTGAAAAAATTTTTGTAAAAGAGGATTTTTGATATGACCAGACTGAATAAATACCTTGCAGAGTGCGGCATCTGTTCGCGCAGGGAGGCGGATAAGCTGATAGAGAGCGGCAGAGTGCGGGTAAACGGACAGCTTGCCGTGAGTGGAATGCAGGTATCGGAAACGGATCGTGTGGAGGTGGATAAAAAGTCTGCAAGACCGGTATCAGCGAAGGTCGTGTTAGCTTACAATAAGCCTGTCGGTGTGACTTGCACCGAGAAAGACAGACATGCCAAGAAGACAATTATCGAAGCGGTTTCGTACCCTGTCCGGCTGACTTATGCGGGGCGGCTTGATAAAGAATCGGACGGGCTGATGATCATGACAAATGACGGAGAACTCATTCAGAGAATGATGAAAGGGGCGAACCGTCACGAAAAGGAATATACTGTGAAGGTCGATAAAGAGATAACGGATCGTTTTCTTGAGGATATGGCAAAAGGCGTGTATTTAAAGGAACTTGATGAAACGACCAGACCTTGCGTGATTGAAAAAATCGGAAAATATACATTTCAAATTATACTCACACAGGGACTTAACAGGCAGATACGAAGAATGTGCGAAAGCCTTGGATATAAAGTAAAGCAGCTTACTCGCATAAGGATTATGAATATCGAACTTAAGGGACTGAAAACGGGAGAATATCGGGAGCTGAAGGGTGAGGAGCTCTCAAGCCTGTACAGACTTTGTAGCATGGAAACAGGGAAAAAAGGAGTATGATCATAAAATGGAAGGGAACAAAGAAGCCGTACATAGAATGAAAGAGCTTGTAGAGAAGCTCAATGAGGCATCTAAAGCATATTATGCGCAGGATCGGGAGATTATGAGTAACCGCGCGTATGATGCGCTTTATGATGAGCTTGTGTCACTTGAGGAGGAAACAGGCATGACGCTTGCGGGAAGCCCTACCGTGAGCGTGGGATATGAGGCGGTAGACGAGCTGCCGAAGGAGGCGCACGAAATTCCGATGCTTTCGCTTGGGAAGACGAAGGAGCGGGAGGAACTTGTGAGCTGGCTTGGCGATAAAGAGGGACTTTTAAGCTGGAAGCTCGACGGACTCACGATCGTGCTTACTTACCGAGACGGGGCGCTTTTAAAGGCTGTTACGCGCGGAAACGGAGCGGTCGGCGAGGTCATCACAAACAACGCGAAAGTGTTTAAAAATATTCCTTTAAAAATAAAATATCAGGGTGAACTGATATTGCGGGGAGAGGCAGTCATCACTTATGAGGATTTCGAAAAGATCAACAGTCGCATTGAGGAGGTCGATGCGAAATATAAAAATCCGCGTAATCTCTGTTCCGGCTCTGTAAGACAGTTAAACAATCAGATAACAGCTGAACGAAATATCCGATTTTATGCATTTTCGCTTGTGCGTGCTGAGGAAAGCGGTGAAGCTTATGATTTTCAAAATTCGCGCGAAAAGCAGTTTTTGTTTTTGGCACAGCAGGGATTTGATGTGGTGCCGTATCTGCGTGTGAACAGAGAAAATATTATCGCTTCGGTGGCAGATTATGAGGAACGGATAAAGACATACGGCGTGCCTTCCGACGGACTGGTGTTAATCTATGATGATATTGCATATGGACGCTCCTTGGGCAGTACTTCGAAGTTTCCGAGGGACTCGATTGCATTTAAATGGGCGGACGAGATACGGGAAACAACGCTAAAGGAGATTGAGTGGAGTCCAAGTCGAACGGGACTGATCAATCCAGTGGCAATTTTTGAGCCTGTGGAGCTTGAGGGCACGACGGTAAGCCGCGCGTCGGTTCATAATATCAGCATTTTGAAAGGATTAAAGCTCGGAATCGGAGACCGGATAACCGTTTATAAGGCAAATATGATTATTCCGCAGATTGATGAAAATTTAACAAACAGCGACAGCGTAGAGATACCGAAACACTGTCCCGTGTGTGGCGGGGATACCGAGCTGCGTGCCGTCAATGAGGTGCAGTCGCTTTATTGTACCAATCCCGACTGTGAAGCAAAAAAAATTAAGACATTCACCCATTTTGTAGGGCGTGACGCGATGAGTATCGACGGACTTTCTGAGGCAACGCTTGAGAAGTTTATTGCAAAGGGTTTTATCCATCAGTATAGTGATATTTTTCATTTGGAGACGCACTGCGATGAGATCATAACGATGGAGGGCTTTGGCGAGAAGTCTTATAATAATCTGATCGAGAGCATTGATGCGGCGAGAGAAGTGGCGCTTCCGAATTTGATATACAGCCTTGGCATATCCAATATTGGTCTTGCAAATGCGAAAGTGATTTGTCGGTTTTATGATTATGATCTGGACGCCATGCGAAAGGCGAGTGCGGAGGATTTAAGCGCGATCGACGGCATCGGAGAGGTCATTGGAAAAGCGTTTGTGGATTATTTTGCAATTGAAAAAAACAGTGCAGCGTTTGATAATTTATTAAAAGAGATTACGATCCAAAAAGAAGAGATAGACAAGGACAATCAGACGCTTGCGGGAAAAACGTTTGTGGTGACGGGCACGCTTGCGCATTTTGGCAGCAGAAATGAACTGAAAGATCTGATTGAGAAAAAGGGCGGAAAGGTGGCGGGAAGCGTTTCCGCAAAGACCGTGTGCCTTATCAATAATGATATTACTTCAGCGTCTTCGAAAAATAAAAAGGCAAAAGAGCTGAATGTGCCAATCGTCACAGAGGAGCAGTTTATGGCTGATTATCTTGATATGCAGCCTTGATATGTCTGAAAAATAGATACGGAGGGAAAGAAAAATGCCGATTAAGGTGCAAAGTGAATTACCTGCGAAAGAAATTTTAGAGCACGAAAATATATTTGTTATGGACGAAACGCGCGCGATGCATCAGGATATCAGACCGCTGCAGGTGTGCGTCCTCAATTTGATGCCGATCAAGCAAGATACGGAGCTGCAGCTTTTGCGGGCGCTTTCCAATACGCCGCTGCAAGTTGACGTGACGTTTCTGATGGTGACAAGCCATGTGTCGCTAAACACGTCCGCAAACCATTTAAACCGCTTTTATACGACTTTTGATGAAATCAAAACAAAACGCTTTGACGGAATGATTATCACAGGCGCGCCTGTGGAGGACATGGATTTTGAAGCGGTTGACTATTGGGACGAGATTTGTGCCATTATGGATTGGTCGCAGGAGCATGTAACATCGACACTCCATATTTGTTGGGGCGCTCAGGCGGGATTTTATCATTACTATGGAATCCAAAAACGAATGCTTCCGGAAAAGCTTTTCGGTATTTACTCACATAAGGTGCAGAATCGGAAAGTGCCGTTAGTGCGCGGTTTTGACGACTATTTTCTTGCTCCGCACAGCCGCCATACAGAAACGCCCGCAAGTGAAATTCATCAATGTGACGCGATTACTGTGCTTGCGGAATCGGACGAGGCAGGGGTTTTTTTGGCATATGCGGAAGAAGGAAAAAAGATATTTGTAAACGGGCATCCCGAATATGACAGATATACGCTTGACGCGGAGTATAAAAGAGATTTGGGCAAAGGACTGCCGATACATATTCCGATCAATTATTATCCTGAGGACAATCCCGAAAACAGACCGGGGTTGCAGTGGCGGTCGCATAGTAATAATCTTTATACGAATTGGTTGAACTACTACGTATATCAGGTAACTCCATATGATTTGTAGAAAAGGGGCATGTGCCCCTTTTTCTAACAGATTTTTTTCCACAATGAACGTGTAATGTTAAACCAGAGTATTGTGTTGTAACAAATGGAGCAAAAATTCTATGTATACATTATAAGTAAAGAACAATAGGTATAATGAGGAGGAATTTTCATTCTTTTAATTGACTTTGTGGGAAATTTGGATATAATCATAG
>JAIEDW010000142.1 GCA_029067805.1 Lachnospiraceae bacterium | reverse complement strand
AAGAGACTGATTCGGCTGATCTATGCGCTTAATTTTAAGAGATGACTACGAAACTCAACCGCACAGGTGGAAAAATTTTGTTAAATGTTTTGGACGAGACACACGATGGAATTTTATCATTGAGTGTTTTCAGAAAAAATAATATTCAATTAACGAAAGAAGTTTATAATGTAATTTACAGTCTTATTGATAAAGGCGTCCTAAAAAAACGTGATTGTGAGAGTTTTGCTATAGAAAGGGCAGGGAATACCAGAAGCCGTTATGGAGAGCAGAAGTTTTTCAATATGTACATCCATTTAACCAGAGAACAATTAACGGAAGAAATTTCAAAGTGGAACAATGTTCACGGTCTGGTCATTCTTATTATGGATGATATAGGAAGCTGCATACATAGTAAGAATGTATCAAGTAAGGATGAAGGGATCCAATATTTTAATAAAATGTACGACAGTGAATATAGTTATGAGTTTATTATATCGTAATAGCTGTTAGGAATTTTCTAATAATAACAGTTAACCGGAGGATAATTGAATTAAGCTTGTTATAGCTTCAAAGGACATCTCAGATGAGGTGTCCTTTATGCATGTAAGCAGGCACACGCCTGTGCATACACATGGTTTGAGCCGGCCTCATTAATCATGAACACCTGCAACGGGTTCATGTACGCATGGTATGACGTGGAGAAGGACATTGATGGCAACCCTGTCGTCACCCCCCCCAAAACCTTTATAACGGCAGGGAAAGCACCTTAGAGGCATACAGCGTCGGGTACATGCACACGACACTCGACCTGAACACATTTTATTCCGGGCTCTCTGAATGTTTTGACATCCCGGAAAAATTTGACTTTGAATGGCTCATGGAGATGGTAAGGCAGCTTCCCGCAGGGGAGAGTGTGGCAGCAAAATACGAGGGGTATGAGACAAGCGCAATGGCTGACGGAAGGATACTTTCCGCCACAGAGCACGGCGCGGAAATTTTTGTGCCTGACATAGACTTTTTCAATAAAATCCAGAGCCAGCTTGAGGCGGATGACAATGCGGATATCGACATCGGGTGCATAGACTATGATGATACAATGGGGGACATGATTGCCCAGTATGCAATGTCAAAAGTAGGTTGCAGTTATGTATGGGGAGCCTCCAGGCCCAATACGTTTGACTGCTCCGGGCTGGTGAACTGGTGCGCTAAGATGTGCGGGCTGTCCGTACCGTGGGCAAGAGTGTCCGGCGTGAGTGCGACAAACACCCGAAGGAGCGCGGCAAATGCGCAGGGATATATTAATGCGGGTAAAGCGATACTGACAGGCGAAATGAAACAGGGCGACTTCATATTTTTCGCAAGCGAAGGGGCTTCCAACACGGTAAAAAACATCACGCATGTAGGGGACGGAAAGTTCGTTGACGCACGCAACAAGAAAAAGGGCGTCCTTCTGTCCGAATACAGCGCTTACTGGAAGAAAAGGACAATGGTTGTCGCAAGGCTGGAATTAGTAGAAGCAATTCCCGGCGCTTTTGATTGGAAGAAAAGGACAACGGTTGTCGCAAGGCCGTATGATAAAATTGTACAGGAGAAAAGAAAATGAACAGGAAATGGTTTTATATTATATCCAGCATACTTGCAACGGCACTGGCAGTAATCATTATTCTGGCAGTAACCTTCCGCAATGCAGGGTGGGACTTACAAAACGGCGCAGCAGTGATAGAAGAGTTTAAGGAAATCAGGGAAAGCCGCCCTACCGGGGCAGACATCCCTTACGGCAGCACGCTTGAGGAACACCAGGATGCATTTGAAAAATGGGGGGACACTGACATGGATGCCGACAGCAGGGCAGATTACCCTGAAGGTTTTGTCCCCCTCACACCGCAGGAGCAGTCCATCCTGAAAAAAAAACAACATCACAGAGGACATGCTTTTGGGTGATGACGGGGAGGATGGCCCGCTGATTACAGAGAATATTGAGACAGACCGCAGGGCAAATGAATCCTATGCCACGCTGTTATGCCGCATGGCATTCAAATACAACAGGAAACTTGCATACATGGAAAACGGAGAGGACTGGGGTGGGGGCATTGCCCCGTCAGACGGCTGTCCTAAAGGCATGGCGGGGCTGACTGGAATCGGAAACCCCGAATATGTCCAGATGCTGTACAAGTATACTTTCGAATATGTCCCTGACGGGCTTATGGAACTGGAGAAGCTTTCTGAAGTCTGTAATAAAATAGCGCCCGGAGAACTCAAAACAGGAGACATAGCTGTGCTGGAGCTGGAAGACGGCAGAAAGGACTATGCTGTATGCATAGGCGCATACAAAGAGAACTTCCTGTTTGCGCACTGCGTCAACACGGCAGACAGCTCCTTCCCAAACGGATGCACCAAAATATGCTTTATGGCTTCGCAGACAGACAGCTATTACAGGGGCAGCGAGCCGGCAGGCTTTACCTGCTTTTACCAGTCTCCTGTCAGGTTCTGGGGAAATCCCGATAACGCCGGTGAAACCCCTGACCAGCGGATACTGATAGAAATTTCAAAAAAGCCTTACGGAAGTGACGCTGCATGCATGTACGCGGACACACTGGCCCATGAGCTTGTATCAGAAAACTACGGCAATTTCCTGTCTAATCTGTCCAGTGAAGAAATCATAAAATATGAATATACAGATGAAAACGCGTACAGGCAGTACCTTCATAAAGTTTATGAAACAATGCATGACAAGGACTATCTGTATGTGGCTTTTGTAAATGACAGGGACGGCCACTACAATGCTGCCATATTTGGACTGGATTATGCCGAATCCGGAAAAGATGTTGCTTATGATTATGGCAGCCTTGACATCATGTATTTTACAATATTCTATGATAAGCAAAACGGATTTACCATGCTCCCGTATAATGCAGGCACTATTGAATACAATTACAGCCAGTATGGACTGTCACGCATTCCGTAAAACAGGGAAATGTATCAAAAATAAAAGCTGAAATTTCTTATTGTGTTGTCGCCATAAATAAATTGATTTCTGCATAATTCTGTGTTTTATTGTACATGAAAAGGCAATACCAATAGACGGTTATCCTGTTAATAGTTATGTTTCATAGAAATAACCGCAACTTTCTCAGGGGGAGCGGTTATTTTTATACTTATACTACTGCAGTAAAAGAAAAAGACAATGCTCGTTATGGTAACAGAATACCATTTAAATTTACTGTTGATTAAATATCTGTTTTATGCTACAGTAAGCGGGTAGTTTATTAATGTTATGTTTAAGGAAGCGTTGCTTCCTTGCTAGCCTTAGCAGGCATTTATAATGGGATGTTATACACCTGTGATAATAATTTTTTATTATCATGGGTGTTTTTTTGTCCCAAAAGCAGAAAAGGAGGAGTCAAAAAATGTAATGACCAGCCATTATCGGCAAATATTAAAAAAGAAACGGAGGAAACATCAATGAAAGCAAAAGAAACCAAGGAAACAAACCAATCAAATACGGAACAGACAGCAGCTATAAGCATGGAATTTACGGAGGAAGAGCTGGAAACGCTCAGCAGCGGAATCCTGTCCCTTATTGAAAAAACGATACAGGCAAGGGCGTTAATTCCGGATATGAGAGTGCATATGATGCTCGATCAATACTACACAGAATTACAGGCGCTGAACAAAAAGGTATGCCGCTGTATGTAACAGTTCTTACAAGTAGGAGGAAAATATTTATGAGACAAGAGGAAACAAAATTTTTAGAGTTATTAGGAAGCCTGCCCAAATCAAAGCTTCTTTCAACAGGCAGATTCAAAGCCTTCCAAGAAGAAATGGATATCATAGGAGATTTCGACCTTACCATATCCCGCATGGTAAACTCTTTTTCTTTTTCAAAAAAAGAAGTTCTTGAAGCTATCATGGCGGAAAAGAAACTATCAGACTCATTTCTGATTTTATCCCTTCATTACATTAAACAGTGCAGTGACAAGTGGTGTAGTGATTACTGGGACCGCAGGGATATGGCATCCGTAAAAATGTGCAGGGATATTGTTGCATGCTCGAAATTTTCGGAGTTCTATGAAAGTAAATGCAGAAAAGAATCCGGCATATGGGAACTCTGCAGTAAGAACAGAGGCTATCATAAAGATATGCTTTTAGGAGTCAAGCTAATTAATAGCATTTATATGATGCACCCGACCAACAGACAGACATTATCCGGGCTTGTCCTGTCGTTTTACGCAAACAGCCATAAAATGGAAAAACTGTGCAAGGCAGAGCACAAGGCTATGGGACTGCCATACCATGAAAATGTGGGGTTTGTAATGATATAAGGATACATATAACAGGTGGGCAGGAAGCCATTAAGGGATGTTGTTTATGGCATCCCTTATAATACAAAATTTTTATCAAAAGGAGAGATTTATAAATGGTTAAGACTGAAGGTGTCCATATCTTGGGATACAGCGGAACATGGTCATCAATTAAACAAAATATTATATGTGGCGTCACATATTACTTAATGGAATCTGATTTTTTTGGACGAAATGTACCACATAATAATGAATGACTCTTGCAGGTGTGTAATGACAAGCGAGGATGGATTTAACCCTTTGTATGAAGAAATGGACAATAAAAGGTATTCATCATTACCTGATATGGGAATGAATCTTAAAGGAGCAAATTATGATTGAGTATGTAGAAAATAATACTTTATCAGATTTTATGTATAAGTACGGAAGGATTACTGTTTATTCTGAACATGGCGGAATGATTCATACATGGGAAAGGGATTTATTAAAATATTACAAAGACCGTAAAGTTGTATTTGTTTGGGTAAATCCTATTAACTGCCATGCATATATACAAATTAAATAAGGCAGACATGCAGTATATGGATATATGAAAAAGCAGCCAAGATAAGGTATTAATTATGACACGACAGACTTATGTGAAAAATAGGAGGGAAAAAAGATATGCAAAGACTAATAACGAATAAGGCAATAGACAAAATGGACGCGACCGAACTGGCGCACAATTCCTGTTATACAATAAAAGGACATGCACGATACAGAGACCACGAGCGGGATATAGATGCGGTGTGTCTGGCAATGGAACTGTATACATATTACTGTGATGAAGATTTTGATAATAATTATGATGAGGACTTTGACTGTTGGTTAGATTACTATACGCAGTATCCGCTGGACAGCCTAGAGGGACTGCTTGCATCATTTTATACCCAGGTATGTGCCACGGCGGATTTGCATGAAAAACTGAAAACGTATGAGGACTTAGAGGAGCAGAGAAAACTGCTAAAGCTGCCCTTCACAGTGGGGAATACTTTATATTACCCTGATAATGAATATTATTTTGATGTTCTTCCGGTAATGATTACAGAGATTTCCATAGGAGAATTAAATACACTCCAATTTATCGGCTGCTCTTTTGATGGGAATGGCGATCCGAAGATAGAACTTGAATTTAATGAAGACGTTTTTGATAAGACCGTTTTTATCAACAGGGAAGACGCAGAGAACAGACTAAAGGAAATCATGAACCCTACTGAAAGCGGATATTGCAAAGACAAATAAAAGGAGGATGGCAATGTT
>JAIEDW010000141.1 GCA_029067805.1 Lachnospiraceae bacterium | reverse complement strand
TATTATTCTATTACAGTTAATGCAACCACTATTTAATAGCTGCAAAAAGTAAAATATTCAGATGACAGCGCCATGAAAAATCATAAAACATTAAAAACATAAAAGGAAGCAGGTTCAAGACAATTTCTGAACCTGCTTCCTGTATTTTAAAATTTTAATACGATCAATTATTCAGCGATATCCGCATACATAAAGAACCAGTATCCGTAAGGTGAATGCCATGAACCTGTAATCTTATCACTCTGTAACCAGAAGTCATTGTAGTAAGCAACAGGAACGCATCCCATCTCTTCCATCAAAATGTCCTCTGCATCATGGAGCGCTTTAGAACGCTCTGCTGCGTCAAGCGTTGTTCTGGCAATATCCATTGCCGCATCATAGTCTGCATTGTTGAACTTACCGTCATTGTTTCCGTTTGTAGAGTAGAACAAGTCTAACATATTGGAAGGATCGCTGTAATCTCCAACCCAGCCGTTACGTGCTGCATCATAATCACCGTTACGACGCATCGGTGTAAAGCTTGCCCACTCAACAATATTCACATTCAAATCAACACCAATCTCAGCCCATGCCTGCTGCAGATACTCAGCTACGACTCTGTGATAACCACTGTCATTTGTTGTGTAAGAGATTGACGGCAATCCTGCGCCGTTCTCATAACCTGCATCTGCAAGAAGCTGTTTTGCCTCCTCCAGATTTGCCTCATAATCCTCTGAAATATATAATTCGCCGCCATTTGCATTGTCCATAAAATCGTTTCCGTCTGTATCGATCCAGCCTGGTCCCATGAAGTTATATGCCGGTGAATAAGTTCCCTGCATCAGTGTGTTTGCCACATAGTCACGGTCGATTGCAAGGCTGAGTGCCTTACGAACATCTGCATTGTCAAAAGGTGTTCTCTCTGTGTTCAAGCTCAGATAATACGTACCGATGATCGGGTCTACATAGAACTCAGAATTTCCGCTCAGAGAAGGAATTTCCTCAGTCGGCACATCCTTGATAAACAGAACTTCACCCGTCTGATATGCACTATAAGCTGCATTGGCATCTTCAATCAAGTTCCAACGAATGCCATCCAACTTGATTGCAGCCGCATTCCAGTAGTTCGGGTTCTTGCTCATCAGAATGTAAGAGCCCGGAACCCACTCAGAAACATAGAAAGGTCCGTTTGAAATATAGGTCTCTGCTGAAGTTGCCCACGCGTCACCGTTTGCATCAATTGTTGCCTGCTGTACAGGACTCAATGTAGCAAATGCTGCAAGGCTGCCAAAGTAAGAACATGGAGCGCTTAACGTAACAACGAGTGTCTTGTCATCCTCTGCCACTACCTGAAGGGCATCTGTATCACCTGCAATCGCTTCATCAAAACCTGCTACCATACTCAATACTGTATCCGCATAAGGAGCAGCTACCATCGGATCGCAGACACGTTTCCAGCTGTAAACAAAATCATTTGCTGTCAAATCGCTGCCATCAGACCATTTCAGTCCGTCTCTTAAATGGAATGTCCATGTAAGACCATCTGAGCTTGTTTCCCATGTTTCAGCCTGTCCCGGAGCAAGCTGTCCGTCCTCGTCCACAATCAAAAGACATTCAAACGAATGAAGCAGCATATTGCCGCCATCCACTGCACTGTTCAACGCCGGATCGATCGTTTCCGGATCAGGACCTACCTGAACGGATAATATTTTCTCTCCTGTTGATGATGCTGCCGGTTCTGCCGTCTGTGTTCCGGATCCACTGTTCTCATTTGTAGCGGCAGTATTACCATCTGCCGGAGCCGGATTTGTTGTACCGCTATTGCCGCTTCCGCATGCTGTCAGACCAAGTACCATGGTCGCCGCAAGCAAAAACGCAAGTGCTCTTCTTTTCATAATTTTCCTCCTTTTATGAAATCTACATTTTTTGTAACTTGACTGTTATCTGCAAGTCACTGTTACGTTTTATCACATTTAATTCACTTTGTCAATATTATGACAAGCAACATAGTGACCATTTTCTATCTCACGCCATTTGGGAACTTCTGCTGCACACTGTTCCGTCGCATAAGGACATCTTGTGCGGAAACGGCATCCTGACGGCGGATTGAGCGGGCTTGGAACATCTCCTTCCAGCACAATACGGCTGCTTTCCCGCGCTATTTTCGGATCTGCGATCGGAATCGCAGAAATTAGACTTTTTGTATATGGATGAAGCGGACGGTTCACCAGTTCATAGCTGTCCGCAAGCTCTACCATTCTTCCAAGATACATAACGCCGATGCGCTTTGATATATGTTTCACAGCGGAAAGGTCATGTGCAATAAACAGATAAGTCAGACCCATCTCCTCCTGCAAGTCCTCAAACATATTGATAACCTGCGCCTGAATGGAAACATCCAACGCCGATATCGGCTCGTCACAGACGATAAATTCCGGCCTTACCGCAAGCGCCCTTGCAATCCCCACACGCTGTCTTTGTCCGCCGGAAAATTCATGCGGATAACGGTTTGCGTGCTCGGAATTGAGTCCTACACGACGAAGCATTTCTATGATAATATCATACCGCTCCTGCTTGTTTGCTGCCATTTTGTGAACGTCAATCGCTTCCCCGACAATATCCCCCACTGTCATACGGGGATCAAGGCTTGCATACGGATCCTGAAATACAATCTGCATTTTCTTACGGTACGGCAGCATCTGCGCAAAGATTTTTTTCTCCACATCAAAGACAACATCATTATTATATACAAAGCGACCACCCGTCGGCTCATAAAGCCGAAGCAGTGTACGTCCTGTTGTCGTCTTTCCACAGCCGGACTCTCCAACAAGTCCCATCGTTTCTCCTCGTTCGATCGTAAAAGATACATCATCCACGGCTTGAATATATTTCTTATTCTTTCCAAATCCGCCGGCAGGAAAATACTGTTGTAAATGTTCTACCTGAACTAATGTTTCACTCATTTGCGGATCCTTTCTCCATTTCCTCTTTCTGGTTTAGCCAGCACTGGGTATAATGGACTTCTCCAAAATTGGTGACCGGCGGCATTTCCCTCAGACAGATTTTCATGCACTCCTCACATCTGGGTGCAAACGGACAGCCTTTCGGCGGATTTAACATATCAACAGGAGTTCCCTCAATGGGAACCAACCGTTCATGTTCCTTTATATCAAGCCTCGGAATAGAACGAATAAGTCCTTTCGTATACTGATGCTTGGGATTATAAAAAATATCATCCGCAGTTCCATATTCGATTACCTTGCCCGCATACATGACTGCAATCCGCTCACACATACTTGCTACAACACCAAGGTCATGCGTGATCATAATGATTGCCATACCAAGCTTGTCCTTCAACTCCATCATCAGTTCCAGAATCTGCGCCTGAATTGTCACATCCAGAGCAGTCGTCGGCTCGTCCGCAATCAGAAGCTTCGGCTCACAGGCAAGCGCCATAGCAATCATGACACGTTGCCGCATACCTCCCGAAAGCTCGTGAGGATATTGTTTTAGACGCTTATCCGGCTCATTGATTCCTACCAGCTCCAGAAGCTCTTTCGCCCGTTCCCTTGCCTGTGCTTTGTTCTTATCTGTATGCAGAAGAATCGCTTCCATAATCTGATTGCCAATCGTATAAACAGGGTTTAAGCTCGTCATAGGGTCCTGAAA
>JAIEDW010000140.1 GCA_029067805.1 Lachnospiraceae bacterium | reverse complement strand
ATGCCAATCCGTTCTTTTGATGTGGGGGCTATCATTGAAACCAGTTCAATTCCTGCTGCCTCACAAGCCCCTCTTACTTCCTCATGTTCCTCAAAAGGCACATCGGGCACAATGATTCCGTCAATTCCGCACTCCGCACACTTCCGCGTAAACCGCTCCGTGCCGTATGTGTAAATCGGATTCACATAGGTCATAAACACAAGTGGAATATCCACTTTTTCACGCACCCTTTTTACCATATCAAAAAGCTTATCGGTGGTCGTCCCTGACTTTAACGCCCTCTCGTCAGCCGCCTGAATAACAACGCCCTCCGCAATCGGATCCGAAAACGGAATGCCAATCTCAATCAAATCCGCTCCCGCCTCCGCCATCTGCGGTATCAGCGCTTCCGTTGTTTCAATATCCGGATCTCCGCCCGTCACAAACGCAATAAACGCTTTTTTATTTTCAAATGCACTCTTTATTCTGCTCATTTTTCTCTCCCTTTTCGTATATTAATCAAATATTTCCACGCCTCTGTAACGCGCAATTGCCGCCACGTCCTTATCACCGCGTCCCGATATATTAATCACAATAATCTGATCCTTATCAAACTCATGCGCAATCTTTTTCGCATACGCCACCGCGTGCGCACTCTCAATCGCGGGGATAATGCCCTCTGTCCTTGACAGATATTCAAACGCTTCCACTGCCTCCTCATCTGTCACGGGCACATACTGCGCACGTCCCGTTTCATTGAGATTTGCGTGCTCCGGTCCGATTCCTGGATAGTCAAGTCCTGCCGATATCGAGTATACCGGTGCGATCTGTCCGTATTCATCCTGACAGAACAAGGACTTCATTCCGTGGAAAATGCCCACACTTCCGTTTGCGATCGTTGCCGCATTCTTCGGATTGTCAACGCCGAGTCCCGCCGCCTCGCAGCCAATCAATCTGACACTCGTGTCAGGTATGAACTCATAGAATGCACCCATCGCATTACTTCCACCGCCTACACAAGCAATCACCGCATCGGGAAGCTTTCCCTCCGCCTCCATAAGCTGCTGCTTGATTTCTTCTCCGATCACTTTTTGAAAATCCCTCACAATCATCGGAAACGGGTGCGGACCCATCACGGAGCCGAGCACATAGAGCGTATCATCCATTCTTGCCGTCCACTCTCTCATGGTTTCGTTTACCGCGTCCTTTAAGGTCATCGTTCCCGACGTGACAGGGTGCACCTTCGCCCCCAAAAGCTCCATTCGATAGCAGTTGAGCACTTGTCTGTCCGTATCTTCTTTTCCCATAAAAATCTCGCACTCAAGTCCCATGAGCGCCGCCGCTGTAGCAGTCGCCACGCCATGCTGTCCTGCTCCGGTTTCCGCAATCACACGCTTTTTACCCATCTTTTTTGCCAAAAGCACCTGTCCAAGCACATTGTTGATCTTGTGCGAACCTGTGTGATTTAGATCCTCTCTTTTTAAATAAATCTTCGCGCCGCCCAAATCCTTTGTCATCTTTTCCGCGTAATACAAGAGTGACGGTCTACCGGCATACTTCTCCATCAAATCCTTTAATTCTTTTTGAAATTCGGGGTCTTTTTTGTACTTCTCGTACTCCCGCTCAAGCTCCTGCACAGCGGGCATCAGTGTTTCCGGAATATACTGTCCGCCATATAATCC
>JAIEDW010000014.1 GCA_029067805.1 Lachnospiraceae bacterium | reverse complement strand
CCTTGGGCATCTTCTCGTTTACCTTCTGTAAAAGCTCGTTATGTACAACATGCTCCTCACAGCACTCTACTTCATACGTGCTTTTTTCCGCCACAGTTTCACCGCCTTTTTTGATTTTCAAACGCATAAACATATGAACAACTATTCATATGTTTATCATAAAACAGCGCCTGACATTTGTCAAGCGCCGCCTTAAAAATTTATTGATTTTCTTATAGTATACCTAAATCCGAAATCTGCTCATTAAATCCACCATTGACTCAACCTGCGTTTTTAGCTCCGTGCCAATCGCCGCAGTTTCCTGTGATGTCGCGGAATTGTTATCCACAAGTCCCGCTATCGCATTGATGCCGTCGGTAATCTTCGTAATATCGTCAACCTCTGTCTTTAAGCTTTCAACAATACCCTCAATTCGTGATGCCGTTTCCTCCGCACCCATCTGAACATCTTCCATACAGACAGAAGACTCTTTTGCAATCTGCATTCCTTTTTCAACTGCGCTTGTTGTCCTTTCAATCAGCTCACTGGTCTGTCCTGCCGCCTCAAGCGACGCCTCTGCAAGCTTTTTCACCTGCTCCGCCACAACGGCAAACCCTTTGCCTGCCTCGCCTGCCCTCGCGGATTCGATAGAGGCATTCAAAGAAAGCATATCAATCTCGTCGGCAAGATCTGAGATCGCGGTTGTCACCTCGGTAATCTGCCTTGAGCACTCATTGATCTCATTCATCGCACCGTCCAACTCACTCAGCTTTTCGCTTGCCGCAACAAGCGTGGAACTTGCCAGATTGGAGATTTTTACAGCCTCCTCCGCCGCTTTTTCATTGTAGCTGATGCCTTCCTGAAGTTGTGATACCAGCATAACCATATCCGAAACTTCACATGCCTGCGACGTACACGCATTTGCCAAATCGTCCGCCGCATTCGCAAGCTGTCCCGAACCGGTATCAATCTCCTGTGTCGCTGTCGATATATCGCCGAGCGCCTCTTTCATTTCCTCAATGATCTGTTTGAGTGACTCCTCTATCTGAACATATTCGCCTACATATTCCCGCTCAATGGACACCTTATAGTTGCCTTGTCCCATCTGCTCAAGCGCAAAGCCGATTTCCTCTATGATGCCGACAAGACTGTTTTTCATGGTGGTGATATCCTTCACCATTTGTCCAACCTCGCTGTCATCTGCCTCAAGATCGAGATCGGTATGCAGATCGCCGACTGCAAGCGCTTTCATCTGCTCCGATACCTTGATAATCGGACCAAGCAACTCCTTGTTTGCAAATCTTACCGTTTTTGTACACTGCCTTGCCATATTGATAAAGCTAATCAGAAACAGTGCCGCGCATAACATCTGCAAAACGAGCATTACGTTCTTTCTGCTATTTAATCTATCCTGTACCTCTATGATCAAAGTATCCGTAAGGTCGCTGATCGTTGCCGCCGTTTGGTTATATTCCTCGCCAAACACCATATCGGAAGCCGCTTTTAAGTCACCCGCAGAAACCGCCGCCATAGCGCTTTCCTCAAGAGGCACCAAACCGTTTGAGAGCGATGCGATCTCGTTTAACGCTTCCCATTCTTTATCCGTAAGGTTATTGGATTCCAAACCTTCCCATGCAATATCCCTGTTTTTGTCAACCTCCAACTCCTGATTATACGCTTCATAATACTGCGTATCGCCCGTAACGGCATACGAGCGGACTGCTGTTGTCAACGCCTTGGAACCCAGACGATACTGATTCAGATACATGGTACAGTCAATCTGATTCTTTGACTCCAATGCAAAGTTAATCATTGACAGAAAGAACAAAACCAAAAGGACTATACCAATCACAAGCGATACATTTGTTTCTTTCGCAATCTTATTAAGCCGCGCAATTTGACTGTTTTTACCAAATACCGGCTTCTGTTCCTGCGTTACATCATTGGTATCATTATTTTCCATTTTACGCCCTCCGTAAAGCGCTTGTTTTACACAATATGTCAAATTTTTATGTAATCCAAAGCATTTTTTTAGTAAATCTAACTATAATTATACTTTATATTGGAATTTTGGTCAACAATTATTCTATTTGACTATTTATTATCAATCAAAATGCTTCTTGTCCCCTACTGCATGATCGATCTTATCCTGTGTCAAAAAAGAAGCGCGCTTCACTGCATCCGTTCCAAACCGTTCCCGTATATTATCCATAGCGCGGTCCAGCTTTTCGCGCTTTTCATAATCCGCATTATCAAAAAGCGTCATCTGTCTGCCGTCGCCGGCACGGTTCACATGGCTTGTCTGTATCCCCAAAAGCCGTATCGGTCTTCCGTCCCAAAGCTCCTCAAATAACCGAACGGCAGTTTCGTAAATCTCATCGGTCACATTCGTTGCATGCATCAGTTCGCACTGATGCGATGCCTTGGAAAGGTCGCTGTATTTAATATTGACGGTAACTACTTCTGCCCGCGCATCATCTCTTCTAAGCCTTCTGCCCACCGTTTCCGCCAGAGACATCAGTACCATTCCCGCAGTAGCCTCGTCGGTTACATCAAAGGCAATCGTCGTTGCATTTCCGTAGCTTTTCGTGTCGGCAGGTTCCGCCTCTACCACGGACACTCCCTCGCCATTTGCAAACTTCCAAATCACTTCTCCCTGTTTTTTGAGCGATGCCCGAAGCATGTTCACATCGGCGTTTGCAAGCTCCCCGATGGTGTGTATCCCCAGCGTATGAAGCGTTTTCTCCGTAGAGCGTCCGACCAGAAACAACTCCCCAACCGGCAGTTTCCACATCTTCTCTTTGATTTCGTGCGGAAAAAGTGTGTGTACGAGATTTGGCTTCTTAAAATCACTCGCCATTTTCGCCAAAAGCTTATTGGTGGAAATTCCCACATTCACTGTAAAGCCAAGCTCCCGATAAATTTCGTCCTTGATCCGCGTCGCCGCCTCCACAGGTTTCCCGAACAACTTTTCCGTCCCCGTCATATCAATAAAACACTCATCAATGCTGCACTGCTCGATCGTGTCAGAATATCGCTCCAATATGGAGAGAAACGCCTTGGAATACTGCCTGTAAATCTCATGGCGCGACGGCACGAGCACAAGATTTGGACATTTTTTGAGCGCGTCCGTTATCGGCTCCCCCGTCTTTATTCCGTACTTTTTTGCCGGAACCGACTTTGCAAGGATAATACCGCGCCGCTTTGACCGATCACCGCCCACCGCGGAAGGAATCGTGCGCAAATCGACCGTTATCTCCGGAAAACGCTCCGGATTTTTTAATCTGTCCACAGCCTCCCATGACAAGAAGGCGCTGTTTACATCGATATGAAAGATCAACTTCTCCGCCATCATTTCTCTCCACTGATATACGTCTTTCCGAGATGCTTTCTCACCCGATACGCCACCATGCCGATCACTGTGCCCGCTGCCGTGCCAGCAATCATTAAAACCGGCATATAAGAAAGCGGCGCAATGCTTTCCACCACGAACGCAGCCACAGCAAGCTGACCGAGATTGTGGCTGACGCCACCTGCGATACTTACCCCGATTATCGAAAAGCCCTTTCTTTTTTTGACAGCAAGCATCACCAGAAAACTTACGATGCCACCCGCCATGCTGTAAATCAACATCGACAGATTGCCAAATAAAAATGACACAAGTGTCACCTTTAACACGAGCACAGTAAATACCCAGCCCGCAGGCATAAAATAAAGCCCTGTCAGAACTACAAGATTTGCAAGTCCAAGCTTTATTCCGGGAATTCCAAACGAAAACGGAATCAGCGTTTCAATATAAGCAAATATCATGGAAAGCGCTGTCAGCATCGCACAGTATGCTATCTTTTTCGAATTTGTCATATTCTATCAAACTCTCCCAAATGACACTTATGTCATTTTTATTCACAACGTCCGTACAGTTCCCTATCCCGGCAGCAATTACTGCGTTATCGCGTCAATTTCACCTTCCGCGCCCGCAACACACACGACAAGATGGTGCGGCAGACAGATGATGTTCTCATTTGTTTTGGAAATCGGTTTGTAAGTCATACAGTATTTATCGGGACAGTCGGCGGACTCCATGTAGGCGCTGCCGCCTTTTATAATAATCCTGTTGTGTCCGAATTCATTTTCCACATCAATCGTTCTGTACGCCAAAAGAGAGTATCTCCCAAACGTTTCACCGTCCACGGATACGGTAATCTCTGTCCCGTTCGCGCCGCCTGCAAGCCGCATAAAAAACGCTATCACAACTGCTGCCGCCATGATACACAGCAGCAAAATCAAATCCTTTTTTCTCATTGATCAGTAGGATATGATCTCATATCCATCCTCCGTCACAAGCACCTGTATCTCCCACTGCGCCGAATCCGTTCCGTCCTCGGTATAGACCGTCCAGCCATCCTCCTCTGATATCTTAATCTCCGCACGTCCCATGTTGATCATCGGCTCTATTGTAAACATCATTCCGGGCGCCATCAGCATCCCTGTGTCTTTCGGGCACACATAACTCACCCACGGATCCTCGTGAAAATCAAGCCCCACACCATGTCCTCCGATCTGCCTTACCACCGAGTAACCGTTTTCCATCGCAAACGCGTTGATTGCCGCACCCAGATCGCCTATTTTTCTCCACGGCTGCACATATTGCAAACCAACGTCAAGGCTCTGCTTTGTAACTTCCACAAGACGCTTTCTTTCAGCCGATACTTCTCCGATGCAGTACATACGCGAGGAATCCGAGTAATACCCTTGATAAATGGTCGACGCATCTACATTGATGATATCGCCCTCTTTGAGCACGACATCACTTGACGGGATTCCGTGACATACCACATTGTTGATCGAAGTGCACACGCTTTTCGGAAAGCCTTGAAAATTCAGTGTTGCCGCCACCGCGCCATGCTTTTTGGTGATATCGCATACCCAGTCGTCAATCTCCTGCGTTGTAACGCCTGCTTTGATATGCGCGCCTACATAGTCGAGAATTTCAATGTTGATCTTTGCGCTCTCCCGTATTTTTTCCACCTGTGCGGGCGATTTGATAATGCGTCTTGGCGGCACGAGAATTTTTTTCAATCGGTACTCGTCGAGTCTTGCGTCAAAATCACAGTGGCATTTTTTATACTTTTTTCCACTCCCGCACCAGCAGTCGTCATTTCTCCCTAATTTCACTTCCGTTTCCACCTGAAACGGATTATTCTCCATGATTCTATTTCCCATTTTGTTACCCATCCTCACAAGTTCAAAATCTATCCCACCAAGTCAAACAGACTCATCTGATTTGACTCTGGAATATCGCCGAGCAGCCCCAGATCGCCCATCAGATCAATGACCGTTTTCGACACCTTTGTCCTGCTTCTGAAATCATCTTTTGATAAAAACGGACCGTCCTTTGCCGCTTCCATCACTGCATCCGCCGCTTTCTCGCCAAGTCCGTCGATACTGCTTAAAGACGGCATGATCTTTCCGTCGATAATCTGGAAATTTCTCGAATGCGCACGGAAAATATCAATCGGCTCAAACTCAAATCCCCTTGCATACATCTCCTGTACGATCCTCATATCCCGCAGCGCGTCCTGCTCTTTATTGGTTAGTGTATCCGAACGCTTTTTGTAATCTGCCAATATACGCTCCAGATGCTCTCTGCCCTGACACATGATCTCATACGAAAACGCCGATGCACGAATGCTGAAAAACGCGCAGTAATACGCAAGCGGATAGTTTACCTTGCAATACGCGATACGCCAGCCCATCATAACATATGCCGCCGCATGCGCCTTTGGGAACATATACTGTATCTTTTCGCACGACCAGACATACCAGTCCGGAACATCATGCGCAAGCATATCCGCTTTCCACTCCGCCCAGTCCTTGCACTTTCCCTTTGCGACCGTTCCCTTACGCACAGCCTCCATAATCTTAAAGGACTCCTCCGAATCAAGTCCCATACCAATCAGATACGTCATAATGTCGTCACGCGTACAGATTGCCGTAGAGATCGTTGCCTTTCCATCCTGGATCAGCGTCTGGGCATTGCCAAGCCAAACATCAGTTCCGTGCGCCAGTCCCGCGATCCGGACAAGATCCGAAAAATACTTCGGCTGCGTATCAATTACCATCTGCATCGCAAAATCCGTACCAAACTCCGGTATTCCCAGACACCCAAGCTTACAGCCGCCGATATCCTCGGGCGTAATCTTGAGCGCGGACGTACTCTGAAAGAGCGACATCACATCCTTATCATCGAGCGGAATCTGCGTCGGGTCAAGTCCCGTCAAATCCTCCAGCATCTTAATCATCGTCGGATCGTCGTGCCCGAGAATGTCAAGTTTTAACAGATTGTGGTCAATCGAGTGATAATCAAAATGCGTCGTGATCGTGTCGGTTTCCATATCATTTGCGGGATGCTGTACCGGCGTAAAGGAATTAATATCTTCCCCAAGCGGAAGCACAATGATGCCGCCCGGATGCTGTCCCGTTGTTCTTCTGACGCCCACGCAGCCCTCTACAATACGGTTGATCTCGCTTGTCCGCTTATGTTTTCCGCGCTCTTCATAATAATTTTTCACATATCCGAACGCCGTCTTGTCCGCAAGCGTACCGATCGTCCCCGCGCGATATGTCTGACCCGCACCAAAAATAACCTCCGTATATTTATGTGCCTTACTCTGATACTCGCCCGAAAAGTTTAAGTCAATATCCGGTTCTTTGTTTCCCTTAAAACCAAGGAACGTTTCAAACGGAATATCAAAACCGTCCTTCATAAGCTTTTCGCCGCATTCGGGACAATCTTTATCCGGCATGTCACAGCCCGCCATACCCGCAAATTTCTTGACCTCGTCCGAATAAAAATCGCTGTAATGACACTTCTTGCAATAATAATGCGGACTGAGCGGATTAACCTCCGTAATTCCTGCCATCGTCGCCACAAAAGATGATCCGACCGAACCTCTTGAACCCACAAGATATCCGTCCTCCACGGATTTCCACACCAACTTCTGCGCAATGATATACATTACGGCAAACCCGTTGCTGATAATAGAATTGAGCTCCCGCTCCAGCCTTGCCTCCACGATATCGGGCAGCTTCTCCCCATACATCTCGTGCGCCTTTCGATAACAGATGTCACGAAGCTGCTGGTCGCTGTTTTCGATGACAGGCGGACATTTATCGGGACGCACCGGAGCGATTTTGTCACACATATCGGCAATCCGGTTTGTGTTCGTCACCACAATCTCCTCGGCTTTCTCACTTCCGAGATAATAAGCAAACTCGTCAATCATCTCCTCTGTGGTGCGCAGATAAAGCGGCGCCTGTTCGTCCGCGTCTTTAAAGCCCTTTCCCGTCATGATGATCCGACGGTACACCTCATCCTGCGGATCCAGAAAATGCACATCGCAGGTGGCAACCACAGGCTTGTGAAACTGCTCGCCCAGTTTCACCACTTTTTTGTTCAACGCAATCAAATCGTCCTCGGAATTGATATCGCGATGCCGCTCAGACGCAATCATAAAGCGGTTATTTCCAATCGGCTGTATCTCCAGATAGTCGTAAAACCGCACAATATTTGCAATCTGCTCCTCGCTCTTTCCATCAAGAAGCGCCTGAAAAAGTTCACCCGCCTCACACGCGCTGCCGATGATAAGTCCCTCTCGATTTTGTTCGATGAGACTCTTTGGAATCAGCGGTCTTTTATAAAAATATTTCAAATGCGATTCCGAAATCAGCTTATACAGATTAATCCTTCCCGTCTGGTTTTTGGCAAGAATGATGATATGATTCGAATGCAGCTTGCGCACAGCGTCGACGCTCTGTTTTCCCAAATCATTCAATGCCGCAAGCGTTTCTACCTTATCTTTCTTTAACATTGATACAAATTTAACAAAGATTTCTGCCGTGCACTCGGCATCGTCAACTGCTCTGTGATGGTTTTCCAACGAGATTTTGAGCGTCTTTGCCACAGCGTCAAGCGTATACTTTGCCTGTGCCGTAAGGAGCGTCCGCGCCATTCCCACAGTATCCACATAAGTAAAGTCCGCGGCAAGCTGCTGCCTTTTTGCATTCTCTTTGATAAAGCTTACGTCAAATCCGGCATTGTGGGCAACCAGCGCCGCGTCTCCCACAAACGCGAAAAACTTCGGCAACACTTCCTCAATGGTTTCCGCCTCCATGACCATACTGTCATTGATGCCCGTAAGATTTTCAATCTCAAACGGAATCGGCACTTCGGGATTGACAAACGTTGAGAAACGCTCAGTGATCTCACCTGCTACAACCTTCACCGCGCCAATCTCGATGATGCGGTTGCTCACAGGTGAAAAGCCCGTCGTTTCAATATCAAACACGACATACGCGTCATCGAGCGTCTGTCCTTTCCCGTTTGTCACAATCTCCTTGGAATCGTCTACCAGATATCCCTCCACGCCATAGATGATCTTAAAATCCTCATCGGGCGATACACTGTGGTTTGCGTCAGGAAATGCCTGTACACAGCCGTGGTCAGTAATCGCAATCGCCTTGTGTCCCCATTTTTTCGCGCGCTTTATGATATCCTTTACATCGGCAACGCCGTCCATATCACTCATTTTCGTGTGACAGTGCAATTCCACGCGTTTCTTGACGCTATTGTCCATGCGCATTGTCGTAAAGTCGGGGATTTTCATCATGCCGGTTACCGTACCAATCGTAAGCTCCCTGTCAAATGAATCGTTTACCGTGACGCCCCTTATCTTCAAAAAAGCACCCTGTTTCAGTTCTGTCAAAAGTTCGCCAAGCTGCTCATTATGCACAAACATTTTGACTTTGATGGTATCCGTAAAGTCTGTTATCTCAAAAATAACGATGGTTCGCTCGTTTCTGATCTCACGCTTATCAAGCGTACGCACCTGTCCGCGGATCACGACTTCACCCATCTCGCCCTCGATTTCTGCAATGCTGATTGCCTCATTCTCAATATCACGTCCGTAAATAACATTGGGATTGTCGGAACGCTTGAGCGGTCTCTGTCTTTGTGGCTGTGTTTTTACGGCTTTGACAGATGTTTCCACAACTGCCTTCGGTTCGCTTTCGCGCGGGACACTACTCTTTACCGCTGGTTCTTTGACTGCATTCTTTTCCACTGCGACATCTGCCGTCACGGCAGATTTTTCCGCACTGTCTCCCGCCGCGGCAATGCGGCTTGATATATGTTCCACAATCTTTTGAATCCGTTGTTCGTCCTCTTTCTTATATTTTCCCGTCACAGCCTGTTTATATGAAGTGATAAACCGCACCGCGAAACCACACCGCTCATTGAGCACCTTATCCAAAATGCCAATCAGCTCGTCCTCCTTGGACTTTGCGATCACGCTGTCCTCAAGAACGAGCTCCATTGTATTTTCATCGGGAAACGAAAGATCCGCCTGACGAAACATCGTATAAAGCATATGCTCGCACGCTTTTAACTCAAGCAGAATACTTTCCCGATAAAGCTCCATCAGCTTTGCGGGCGTATACTGCTCTGACAGCACAAAACGTTCATACACTTTTATGATGATCGGATCACGCGGAAAAAACTGTTTTTTGATTTCCTTTTCCACACTGTAGATATGCTCTTTTTCAATCAAATGTGCACTTCTTATGTAAATGCGCAGCAAATCCTTTCGTTTCGTCGCCGTGATTTTCTCAACCATGACCTGTTCATACAGATCATGCAATACACCCTCCAGCTTTAAATTTGGAAATGCTTCAAAAAATTTCTTTTCCATTTATCCTCGTTCCCACGTTTCTTAGTTTTATTTCCATGCGTCAAGTTCTGCCTTTAACGTTTCCAGAAGCGCCTCCTCCGGCACTTTTCTTATGATCTCACCCTTTTTGATCAAAAGTCCCTCGCCAATTCCTCCTGCAATGCCGATATCCGCTTCCTTCGCTTCTCCCGGTCCGTTTACCGCACAGCCCATCACTGCCACCTTGATATCAAGGTCATAGCCCTGAACCATGTTCTCTACCTGATTGGCAAGTCCGATCAAATCAATATTTGTTCTGCCACAGGTCGGACACGATACCACTTCAATGCCGCCCTTTCTAAGACCAAGTGTTCGAAGAATTAATTTGGCACTCTTGATCTCCTCCACAGGATCTCCAGTCAGTGATACCCTAATCGTATCACCGATTCCCTGGTTCAAAATAATGCCAAGGCCTATCGCCGACTTGATATTTCCGCTTGTCACGGTGCCCGACTCCGTAATGCCCACATGCAGCGGATACTTTGTCTGACCCGCAAGGACTTCATGTGCTCTGACACACATCATCACGTCCGAAGACTTGATGCTGATTACCAGATTATCATAGCCTAAGTCCTCAATGATGCCGACCTTGTCAAGCGCACTCTCTACAATACCTTCCGCCGTAACGCCATGATATTTCTCTACAAGCTCCTTTTCCAGAGATCCGCTGTTCACCCCGACACGAATCGGAATGTTGCGCTCCTTTGCGACGCGCACGACTTCGGCAACCTTGTCGCGGCTGCCGATATTTCCGGGATTGATCCGGATTTTATCCGCACCGTTTTCCATCGCCGCGATTGCCATTTTATAATCAAAATGAATGTCCGCCACCAGCGGAATCGTAATCTCTTTCTTAATCTGCGCGATTGCCTTTGCCGAATCAAGGTCGGGCACGGTACAACGGATAATTTCGCAACCTGCCTCCTCAAGACGCTTAATCTGCGCAACCGTCGCTTTCACGTCACTTGTCTTTGTATTGGTCATCGACTGTATCAGAATTGGGTTTCCGCCGCCGATAACCTTATTTCCAATCTGAATTACTTTTGTATGCTCTCGAACCATCTTTTCCTCCAATATTGGGATTATTTCGCCAAAATGCGCGCAATATCATTGTAAAGCACAAACACCATCAGCATCATCAGCAGTACAAAACCGACAAAATGCACGATGCCCTCCTTTTCGGGCGGCACGGGCTTTCCGCGAACCACCTCCACAAACATAAACAGCAGTCGTCCGCCATCCAGCGCCGGAAGCGGCAGCAAATTCATCACGCCCAAATTCACGCTCAAAAGCACGGCAAAATTGATCATGGTGAGTATCACAGACGAAATTCCGTACGGTTTTACTGTGTCTATCGTCTCATCAATTGTTACCGCGATTCCAACGGGTCCCGACAGATCATTTGCGGAGAGCTTGCCCTGTACAAGCATGATCAGACTCTTTATAGTTGCCTTTAACCAGTAGCGCACTTCAAGCGCGCTATACTTGATCAAATCAAATCCCTTACATTCTATTGTTTCGCCAATGGTGAAGCCAATATAATATCGATTATCCTCGCTGCTGAATTTGGGCAAGATCGTCGCGGTATAGTTTTCATTGCCACGCCGATACGAAATCTCCATCGGTTCGCCTTGGTTCATCGCAGAAGCGATGGTTACCTCTCCCTGAAGATATACCCGCTCGCCGTCAACATGCGTGATGACATCTCCCTTCATAAGCCCGGCTTCCTGTGCGGGATACCCCTCAGTAATGGAATATACCACGGGAAGAACCTCTCCGGAAAATCCGACCACGATCAACGAGAGCAAAAATGCAAGAATAATATTAAAAAACGGTCCCGCAAACACAGTCGCAATGCGCCCCCAGACATTGACCTCATTGAACGCCTTTCCCTGTGCCTCCGTTTCCGGCGCCGTTTTTTCCTCCTCGCCGTTTCGGTCCTTCTTATCTCCGGAGTACACGCCGTCCTCGCCCTCAAACACACACGCTCCGCCAATCGGCAGAAGTTTCAGAACATATCTTGTTCCGCCTTTATTGAACTTCACAATTGAAGGTCCCATACCAATTGAAAACTCAATCACCCGGATTCCGTTTAACTTTGCGATCAAAAAGTGTCCCATCTCATGCGAAATAACGACCACGCCAAATACAAGTATAAATACAATTATCGTCACTAACATTCCTTATTCTCTGCTCCAATCAAAATTTCGTATTAATAAGCTCATAGGTTTCCTGCTCACTCGCAAGAATCTCCTCCACGTTAGGAGCTTCTAACCGCTTGTGGGCATTCATACACATCTCAATAATCTCCGGAATCTGGAGAAACCGTATCTTTTTCTCCAAAAACAGACTTACCGCTTTCTCGTTCGCTGCATTAAACACCGTAGGGAGGCTTCCACCTTCTCTTGCAGCATGCATCGCAAGCTTTAATCCCGTAAATGTTTCCATATCAGGCTTTTCAAACGTAATGCTTCCAAGTTCATAAAAGTCGACACGCTTTCCCTTCATCGGTCGTCTGTCCGGATAAAACAGCGCATACTGTATCGGCAGCTTCATGTCCGGCGTGCCTAGCTGCGCCATGATCCCACCGTCAACATACTCCACCATCGAGTGAATAATGCTCTGCGGATGCACAACTACCTGTATATTCTCCAAATCCACATCAAAAAGCCACTTTGCCTCCATCACCTCAAGTCCTTTATTGACAAGCGTTGCGGAGTCAATCGTAATTTTGTGTCCCATCGACCAATTTGGATGATTCAGCGCATCTTCAAGCTGTACGCATTCAAGCTCCTTTCTCGTTTTCCCCCGAAACGGACCGCCCGAAGCCGTTATCAATAATTTGCTGACACGCTCCTTGTTTTCTCCCCGCATCGACTGGAAAATCGCGCTGTGCTCGCTGTCAACCGGAAGGATTGACACACCCATCTTTTTTGCAAGCGGCATAATAATATGCCCCGCCGTCACAAGCGTTTCCTTATTGGCAAGCGCGATATCCTTATGCTTGTTGATTGCCGCAATCGTCGGTCTGATACCGATCATGCCCACAATTGCCGTCACAAGAATTTCCGACTCTTCCATCTCTGCGATTTGAATGAGTCCGTCCATGCCGCACACAATCTCTACCTGCATATCCGCAAGCCGTTCCTTTAGTTTCTTCCATGCGCTCTCGCTCTGTATACAAACAAGCCTTGGCTGAAATTCGCGCACCTGTTTCTCCAACAGATCAACATTGGAACCTGCCGAAAGTCCCACCACCTCAAGGTCGGGATTTTCCCGCACAATCTCAAGCGTCTGCGTACCGATTGAGCCGGTAGAGCCAAGTATCGCAATCTTTTTCACTTTTGTATCCTCCATATATCCCGTCTTTATATTAATATTGTCGCATCTTCAGTAATATAATCAAAAAATATGTGATCGGTGCAGTAAAAATCACACTGTCAAAGCGATCCATAATGCCGCCGTGTCCCGGTATCAATTTTCCGTAATCCTTGATTTCATGGTTTCTTTTGATTGCCGATGCCGCCAGATCGCCCACTTGTGAGATTACGGAGCCTACGCCGCCAACAACCGCAAGAACAATAACAAAATTCTCCGTACCGAGCGTATTATCCAGATATGCGCCAAACAGCGCGCCGACAACCGCCGCGCCGGCAATACCGCCTACTGCGCCTTCGATTGACTTCTTGGGACTAAGCACTGGCGCAAGCTTGTGTTTTCCAATCATCACGCCCACAAGATACGCAAAGGTATCGGAAATCCACGAACTGATAAAAATCATCCATACCAGATAAATCCCGTTTTCAAGCTGCCTCGTTAAAAACACAAACGACAGCATCACAGGCGCATATAGCAGGGCGAAATAGGTATTCATCACCTGATTGGCATGATACTTTGAAAATCCAAACACATACACAAACATCAGCGCAATCAGCATCAAAAGAACAAGTTCCATGCTATAAGTCGTATCTTGAACAAAATACGTGACAACATAATAGAGCGTAATGCAAAAAATACCCATCCACTCAAGCGCGTTGATCCGACTGCCCACCCGCACACCACATGCCTTTGTCAGTTCAAAAAAACCAATGATGGAGATTACATACAGTGTGACTGCAAGTATAATGCCACCCGGAAGGATTGTTGCAAGCGCCGCGATCACAAGCACGACTGCGCTGACGGTTCGCTCTTTACTGATTTTTCCAAGAATGTTTTTCGCCATTTAATCCTCCTTAACAAGTCCAAATCTTCTGTCCCTGTTACGATATGCCAAAACTGCCTTTTCAAGCTCCTCTTTGTTAAAATCCGGCCACGGCACGGACGTAAAATAAAACTCCGCATACGCAAGCTGCCAAAGCATATAGTTTGAAATACGCTGCTCTCCGGAAGTTCGTATCATCAAATCCGGGTCAGGCAAGCCTGCCGTATCAAGTTCCGAAGCAATATGCGCCTCGTCGATTTCCTCGGGAGAAAGCTCCCCTGACGCCACCTTTTGGGACAATTTTTTTACTGCCCTTGTGATCTCATCACGACTGCCATAATTGATTGCAATCTGAAAATGAAGTCCCGTGTTGTCCTTCGTTGCCGCCTCAAGCTCCTCAATACTCTTTCTGATATCTTCCGCAAGCCTTGATTTATCTCCAAGAACTCTGACGCACATATTGTTTTTCTGTGCGCGTTTCAAGCTGTTTTTCATATAATCACGCAACAGCTTCATCAAAGTTTCCACTTCTTTTTCCGGTCGGCTCCAGTTTTCGGTTGAAAACGCATACACGGTAAGATAGTTTATCCCCATATTGTAAGCGTCCTCGCAGATTGCCTCCACAGTCTTAGCCCCCTGAATATGACCAGCTGTGCGCGGAAGTCCTTTCGCCTTTGCCCACCGCCCGTTTCCGTCAAGAATGATCGCTACATGATTCGGCACATTCCTCTCCATCGTTCTCCATCTCCATCCTCTTCGTTTTCAAAATCAAAGAGGGCGCATCTCTACCATAATGTAATGCACGCCCCCTATATTTTATAAATCTTTTTCTTCGTTATACGGTAAGGATTTCCTTTGCCTTGTCATCAACCGCCTTGTCAACGTCTTTGATGTATTTATCAGTTATCTTCTGAACCGAATCCTCCAAATCCTTGATTTCATCTTCCGAAATTTCAGTCTTTGCAAGCTTTTTTAAGGAATCGTTTGCATCACGCCTGATATTTCTGATTGCAACCTTGCACTCCTCACCTTTTTTCTTGACATCTTTTACAAGATCTTTTCTGCGCTCCTCCGTAAGCTCCGGAAATACAAGTCGGATAACTGCTCCGTCATTACTCGGTGTGATACCGATATCAGATGCCATAATTGCTTTTTCAATTTCCTTAATCAGGCTCTTTTCCCACGGCGCAATCTGTATCATCCTCGCCTCGGGTACCGTTATATTGCCCACTTGCTGAATCGGCGTCGGGGTACCGTAATAGTCCACCTTAATCTTATCAAGCACATGAGGGTTTGCACGTCCCGCACGTATTGTCTGATAATCTGATAAAAGAAAGCTAAATGCCTTCTGCATCTTTTCATCATATGTCTTTACTCTTTCATCCATGTTTCGTCCTCCTGATTAATACTTACACGGTAATAACCGTTCCGTTTGAATTTCCCTTTACCGTATTAATAATACTGTTTTCACCGTTCAGCCCAAAGATTGTCATTGGCATTTTATTTTCCATGCAGAGTACTGCCGCCGCCAAGTCCATGACACCAAGCTGCTTTTCCACAACCTCTTTAATTGGAATCGTGTCATATTTTTTCGCATCTTTATTGAGCTTGGGATCCGAATCATACACCCCGTCATCTGCACTTGCCGACAATATCATGTCTGCCTGAATCTCTACATCCCGCTACACCGTTCCCATGTCCGTTGAGAAATAAGGATGCCCGATACCGCCTGCAAAAAATACAACCTTTCCTTTCTGAAG
>JAIEDW010000139.1 GCA_029067805.1 Lachnospiraceae bacterium | reverse complement strand
CCCCTATGTTATATTAGTCATAGGAAAAGCACCCACTTCATTGAGTGGATGCCTCCTAGAAAATAATCGTCCTTTCGGACACCGCCTATCCTGTTAGCGGACAGGATAGGCATTTTTATTTCTTCCTACCGTTTCTCTTATTGAGAAAGGTCAGAAACGCAACAATCAAACTACCAAAGGCAATCAGCAAACTGATTATCCCTATAAAAATTAGGATAATTTCTGCAGTAGTCATAGTCACGCACCTCCTTTCTATGTACTCATAGCAAATCTATGGCATAAAACCGGAAGGCGAACACTCTGTTGCGGGTGCTTTCCCATTGGCACTTGTCACGTTTACAGATATATCATCTATAAACTATGAGCAAATATTTTATGTTGCCTTTTTATATTATAATCAATCTAATATAGAAGCGCAATATTTTTATGTTTTTTTATGCACTTTTCTGTATTTTATTCCCTTATTTTGGGAAATTTTTCCAAATATTTAACCCTTTTTTTCTCATTTCTATACTATGTCAACCGATTATGTAAATACCATTATGTTACCTCAACTTTTGAGCAAATTAGGTGGCGTCAAAAATGAGAAACACTGTAGGCGAACAAACTGTTTTATGGAAGCAAAAAGAGATTCCGCAATTATCGGAATCCCCTCACGCAACGATTTTTATTCTGCTCATATTTAAACTCTCCATACCTTCTTAAACTCTGTCATTCTCACGCATCTCCCTCATATATTCATCAACATTTTTCCCTCTTTCACTTGGAATAGCAAAACTATCCCAATCAACAAAGGCTTTTGTTGATTTCTTTTGAGGATAATTTAATAAGGTAACAACAACCTCTGCTCCATCATACTCTCTTATATCATCATCTTTAATGACAACTGTATTCCCTTGTACAATTCCTTTTACTGCTGCTAACATTCTGTAATCTCCTTTTTATTCTTTAAGCATTCTTACCTGTTTCGCTCTCCTGAAATCTATAGTTACATCATATCATATCCAAGTTTTTTCCTCAACTGCAAAAACTCACAGCCAATCATTCCAAAACTTCTCCACCCGCCCCGAAATCGTATCGACGCTCACGACCTCATAGCTTGCCCATTCCCGCGGGAACATGCGGCGGTATTGGTATTCTAAAAACCGCTCGTCCAAAAGCGCCACGATGCCAACGTCCTCCGCTGTGCGGATCACGCGCCCCGCCGACTGCAGCACCTTGTTCATGCCCGGATAGCGGTACGCGTAATCAAATCCGTTGTCGCCCCGCTCGTCAAAATACTGTTTCAAGAGCTCCCGCTCGCAGCCAACCTGCGGTATTCCCGTTCCCACAATCACAGCGCCAATCAATGAGTCATGCTTTAAGTCAATACCCTCCGAAAAAATGCCGCCCATCACGCAAAAACCGATTAAAATCCCGTCGCTCTCCTCCTCAATCTCAAACGCGATGTTCTCCTCCAGATCACAATTCGCATTTCCCTGAAAGCGCAGCAGAAATTCCTCGCGCTTTGCCTCGCTCATGTAATCCTCCTGTACAATGCACTCCATGCATTCTTCGTCGAAATATTCTTCCATGAAGCAATCGTATACACGTTCCAGAAATAAATGCGACGGCAGAAAAACCATATAATTCCCGTGCCGCTGCCGCACCACCTCATAGATATAGCGCGCAATCCGCCGAAATTCCTCCGCACTTCGCCGTGTGTATTTGCTTGTGACATCGCTTGCAAGAAACAGCGCCTTTTTCTCCTCCTGAAAAGTGGACTTGGCGTACACCTCATAGTCCTGTGGCTCACCGCCAAGCAGCCGTTTATAATATTGAATCGGCAAAAGCGTCGCGGAAAACAGAATGCTGCTTCTGCCCTTTTGCATACATTCCTTCAAATTCTCGGACGGGTCCACGCAAAAAAGCTTGAGCATAAAGTCGCCATCGTCCATTAGCTGACTGTACACCACATAATTACCGTCCATAATTTCATACATATTCAAAAAATGAGAAACCTCAAAATAAAATTCCAAAATCTCATCTTTATTCGGAAAACTGTCGTGCTCATCCAGAAAATCGTCCATCGCCGAATAAACGCGCATAAGGGCATTGACAAAACCGTCAATCCCCTCCTCTTTTTGATAATCCTCACACTGCCGTTTCATCGCAAGCAGTTCTTTATTGCATTTGTCTAAAAGCTTTGCCACCTTCGGCGAGGCGTCCTTGATCAAACGCTTAACAGCCAGAAACGCGTTCTTAAACAACGCCGCACTGTACATCTCTCTGCCTCTGTCCAAAAGGTTGTGCGACTCGTCGATCAAAAACACATAGTCCTGTGTATTATTTTCCGCAAAAAACCGTTTCAGATACACACGCGGATCAAACACATAGTTATAGTCACAGATCACAGCGTCGGAAAAAAGGCTCATATCCAGGCTCAGCTCAAAGGGACATACTGTATGTTTTTTCGCATACTCAATTACCGTTTCTCTCGTAAAGTTATCCTCATGCAGTAACAGATCATACATTGCGTCGTTGACTCTGTCATAATGCCCTTTCGCATAGGGGCACGCGTCTGGATTGCACTCCGCCTCAACTTCTATTTCGCTTTCCTTTAAAAAGCAGATCTTATCCCGCGCCGTCAACGTCACGGTTTTCATGCGAAGACCGTTTTGCTGCAACAATCCGAAACACTCCTGTGCCACGGTGCGCGTAATGGTTTTTGCGGTAAGATAAAAAATCTTTTCCACCATTCCTACGCCCATCGCCTTCACAGTTGGAAATACAGTCGATATCGTCTTTCCAACGCCTGTCGGCGCCTCCAAAAACAGCTTTCTTCTATGGTAAATCGTCTGATACACATAGGATACAAGGGCTTTTTGTCCCTCTCTGTAATCAAACGGAAAAGCAAGCGCTTCAATCGACGCTGTCCGCTCTTTTTCCCAAGCAAAGCGAAAATCCGCCCATTTTTTGTACTCTGTTAAAAGTTTATCAAACCAATCCTCCAGCACATCAAACGCGTACGCTTCCTCAAAATATTTCGTTTCCTCCGACTCAATATTGCAGTAAGTGATGCGGACACCGATTTTGGAAAGCCCGTTCTCCCGCGCGTAAATATACGCATAGCACTTTGCCTGCGCAAGATGCACGCCGGCAGGCTTTGTGATGCGCCGCAAATCCTTGTAAGTGCCTTTAATCTCGTCTATCACGACCTTCTCCGACGTTTCCGCTCCGTCATGATTTCCATAGTTAAAATCTATAATGCCGTCTGCCCGTCCCTCAACCGCGATATCGTAATCGCCCGCGTTCCAGACAATTTTCAGACCAACCTCGGCATGATACTCACTCCCCATCGAGCGCTGTATCATGCGGTGGATACGGCTGCCCTCCTGCATCGCGTTATCCGCGCCTACCGTTCTTCGGTTGTCAATGCTTCCCTCACGGAGGATAAACTCAACAAGCTGCCTGACCGATACATGTATCTCCATTCTCTTCACCCTTTTTATCAAGCGGCATTTTACGGACGAACCAATTACCGTTTTCCGTCATATTTCAGTGTTCGCATGGAATTCAAGATTGCGAGCACGGCAACGCCCACATCGGCAAACACTGCTTCCCACATATTCGCCAGGCCAAGCGCGCCCAAAATCAGCACCAACGCTTTTACGGCAAGCGCGAACACGATATTCTGCTTAACGATCTGCAGTGTTTTTCTCGCAATTCTTACCACTGTGGCAATTTTTCGCACATCATCGTCCATCAGCACCACGTCCGCCGCCTCAATCGCCGCATCGGAACCCATGCTGCCC
>JAIEDW010000138.1 GCA_029067805.1 Lachnospiraceae bacterium | reverse complement strand
AGGTTCTTTTTGTGCCTGTCCTTTTTTCGTGACAGCTTATTTAGGTTACCACAACTTGCCATTCACTGTCAAGCACTTTTCTAAATTTTTTCAAAATTTTTTCCAAAAATATTTTTTACTTTTTTATTTTAACCATCCAATCATCGAAACTGCGCAAAAATCCATTGCAAAAAAACGATTAAATAGTTTGTATTATAGATTATTTGCAAAAATCTACTCTGTGCCACCTGTTCAAGAAGCCATTGTTTCAGACCAAACAAATCAAAACTTCCAATCAAGATAAATACGACCCATATAATACATAATATCTCAACCGCACCGAATGCCGCACCCGCAAGTTTATCCGCAAGCTTTCCAAATGGAATTGCCTTGACAAGACGAAAAGTGCTCGTTATGAATTTCACAATCTTTTGAATGACACCGATTATTCCCAATAGCAGTAAAGTTATTATGACACTACCTATACCGCCCTTTGTGTATCGGTATATGCCCTGCGCAACTACCAAGAGCACAACTATACCAAGGATACTTGATATGATTCGAACAATTCCTTCAATCAGCCCTCTTTTCCAACCCCACACTACGCCTACCACCAGTGCTGCTACTATGATTACAAATAATATATTGATACTCAAATCCCTTACCTCCCAAGTCTATCCGTCAAGCTATTCATTACCATTCCTTATGGTCGCACAAAATCCTCATTTTGCATCAAAAAGTCCCGTCCGCATAAGAAAAATGTAGGTCATCTACTGCAGCTCCACAATCTGTATCTCTTTGTCCGTAACCAGCGTGTAGCGTGAGATGCTGCCCATCGGAAGAAGGCAGAGCACCCGTTCCGTAAAAGTTCCCTCAAACTTTAATCGGTTATCCCAATCGTATATGACACACTCGCTGTCATTTCGGATGATAACGGATTTCGTATCAAACACAATATCGGTATAGTCGGTATTGAAAGCGATTTCCCCTGTTTTTTTCGCGTTCGTGTCATAGATTTCCATGCGGTATGTCGTTTCGCCTGTGGAATTAAAAAATACCAGTCCTACATGATTTTCATCGTAAAAGATACTCTGTATTTCCTCGGAAATTAACGTATCCAATATATTTTCAGGTTTTTGCTTTCCCTTGAAAAACATCAAGCGGTTGTCCGCCACAGCGAAGACCGTGTCATCGTCCATGAATTGTACCAGTGGCACAACGGCGCCGGCATAACCGTAGCCGCCGACCAAATTATCGGTATAGTTCTGTCCGACTGCCGCGAAATTATAAAATCCTATGCTTGAAGAGAGCGCACCGTTTTCCGCCTTGATATAGGAAACCGCTACCAATGTTCCGTCGTCGGAAATATCAATTGCAATCGGATATCCGGACTTGCTCATGGTCGTGGTAAAAGAAACAAGAAGATCTCCCGCACTGCTGTAAAGGTAGATTGCCGTAATGGTGGAATCATCAAGGACTGCTGCCACGATACCGTTTGCGGAAACACTGAAATCCCGTATCGGCATCGTCGTTTCCACAACGCCCAGATTCCCCTGTGTGTTTGAAATATAAATGCTCCTGCCGTTGTAATCCCCGACTGCTACAGTCTTTTTACAGGTGCGGATAATCGGGTTTTGCATCTCATAGGTCTGATTCCAGATCACTTTTCCTTTTGTGTCCGTACAACTCATTCCGTCATTACTATAGGTAAGGAGTGTGCCCGACAAATTCATACACCGCGAATCGAACGACTTCGTCCACTCTGTCTGCTGCAACACTTCGTAGTCAACGTACAGCTTTCTTTTCCAACCAATATAAAGCCCCAATATCAATAACGCCAACAATGCCAATACAATGAGCGCGGTATACAGTTTTAAATGGCGGTACCTTGCAATTTTGCTGTCCATAGACGTTTGGATTTTATCATTTTTCTTAAAGTCCTTTATTTCTGCCATAGATCTGTGCTCCGTTTCAGCGTTCGTAAAAAAGTTCCTTTTATTAGTATAGCATTATTTTTGCGGAAGTAAAAGCCTTTGACCGTAAAGAATATTATCGGGATTTTCCAGATTATTCAATTCACAGATTTCCTCTATGCGCGAATAATCTCCATAGAGATT
>JAIEDW010000137.1 GCA_029067805.1 Lachnospiraceae bacterium | reverse complement strand
GTAACTCAATTATATCATACCTGTATATTTTTTCAATTCTTTTTGAAATATATTAATGAGTTTTTTCATTTCTTTTCTTTTTTTTCCTTGTTTTTTTACATTAAATATAGACTTTTTGTACAAAACAAATTTTCGATTTTAATCGCCTGTTTTCCACAAGAAAACCTGTTCATTTCTGTGGATAATGTGCATAACTTGGTGCATAAGTCCATTTCGGGCACTTTTTTACACATTGTATTGTGGATATCTTGTAAACTTGTGGAAAACTGACAAGTATGTCATAAAGTGCATTTCCTATCTTTTTGTGCAACTTTTCAGTCCTGTATTCCACTTCGTTCGTATAAACTTCCTTTCCGCGTCTGTGTACATCAAACGCCGACACGCTTTGCGCATCGTCTTATTGAATAAAAAACGGACAACAATCAATGTCATCCGTTTTCATATTTTATTATTAGAATATTCTTCTTACCGACAAAACTTTTCTGTACGATGCACTGGAAACGATAATACCGGTTCTTGATGTGCTTGCATGCACAATCTGTCCGTTGCCCACATAGAGTCCTACGTGTCCGGAATAACATACGATATCACCCGGCTGTGCATTCTCAAGTCCGCCGACATCAGATCCTAAGCTTCTCATTGCCGAAGAAGAATGCGGAAGTCCTACACCAAAGTTTGCATAGACGCTCATAACGAAACCGGAGCAGTCCGTACCGTTTGTCAAGCTGGAACCGCCGTACACATAAGGATTTCCAACGAACTGTGTCGCATAGTTAATAACTTCCTTACCCATAGCGCTGCCTTCCGATACCGCCGCTGTATTCTGCGCTGCCGCAATCACTTCCTGATTTGCCTCCGACTTTGCTACCTGCTGTGCCGCTCTGGTCGACTCGGTAGCCGCTGCTGCCGCTCTTGCCTCCTCGCGCGCTTTTGCTTCCTTTGCAAGTCTTGCTGTTTCTTCTTCCTTTGATTCTGCGTGTACAAAGTCTGTTCTGAGGTTGACGTACTCTCTCGAAACGTAGCCGTCACCTTCCTCAATTGCAATCTTTACCCAACCGTCAAGCTCCTCAACAACTACCAGCTCTTCTTCAATCGGTACAAGACCCAAAACTGCCGACTCAGTACTTGCTTCCTGACGAACCTTTAATGTCGTTGTATTGACAATCGCATAGGTGGTGCCGACTTCTTTTGCAAGCGCCTCTGCCTCCTCACCTACGACACAGAACTCACCTTTTACATAACCGGTACAGTTACCCGAAATAATCTTATACCAGCCATTCTCCTCCGCGATAAACTCACCGACAGACTTGTCATAAAGCTTACCGACGATTTCGCCCTCCTCGCTGGGCATATTTCTTACATTTACATAATTGCTTACTCTTGCAATCACAAGACCAGAGAAATCCTGAGCTTCCTCAACAGTTTCCGTAGTTTCCTCCAAACCTTCTTCCGCAGATGCTTCCTCTAAAGAAGCCTCCGCAGCGGCGCTCTCGATTTCAGCGTCATCATATGTATCAGTCGCGGAAAATCCCGCGCTGGTTTTCAGCTCATCAGAATCCTCCTGTTCTTCCGCTTCCTTAATCGCCTCGATCAGTGATTCCATGGTCTGCGTTGTTTCTGTTTCGTTATACTCTGTTTCTTCTATCTTAATCTCTGCATTATCTGCACTATTCTGATCTGCATTGTCCTGTACTGGCTCTGTTTCGATGTCGCCCATCGTATCAAGAACCTCCTGCATAACCTCCGCAGATGCTTTCGACTTAACTGATGTAGGGTTTACAAGAACCGCACTTACAGGAGAGTCTGCCAAAGCTGCTTTCTCGGACGCGATCAGGATATTATGCTGTAATCCTGATGTGCTCTCAAGATATGCAATATTCTGAACTACATCATTCTGAAGATCACGGATTGTGCTACCCTGTTCTATTGCCGCACCAAATCCCGCCGATGGTACTTCCGACGAACTATTGATCTTTGCTTCCAATGTCATCTGGTATCCGGAAATTGCCATTGTACCTACGATGGTACATGCCGCAATCTTTACTCCGCGCTTGTTCATGATCATTTCCTCCAACTGTGGTGTATTGTTTCATACATTATAAATTTTATGTTAATTGTTACAAATTTGTTACACCCTTGAAATAAATTATCACATATTTTAGCGCTTGTCAAGCCCCCGCCCCTTTTTTATATTGATAATAAAATGTCAATTTCCGTATTTTTTCAAGATTTCACCGATATTCGTTACAGATTTGTTACATATTTGTACGTTTTTATCTCATTTTTCTCCTTTTTTTGCAATTTCTGCCTAAAATATTCTTTACATAACAACAAGAATTTCGTAATAATTCATAATTATCTCAATTTATTAATTTTTTATAAACTTGTTACAACCGCATTGACCGCATTGGCTCCATCCGCAACAGCTGTAATAATCTGCCGCATAGGCTTTAATCTTATGTCGCCTGCCGCATAGATTCCCTTACACGAAGTGGCGC
>JAIEDW010000136.1 GCA_029067805.1 Lachnospiraceae bacterium | reverse complement strand
CAATAGAACCCTAGATAATACGGCATTTGGGGAGTAAAATCCCTTAATAATAAATGCAGAACCTAATTTTTAAATGGAGGAAAAAATATGAAAAGAAAAGTATTAAGCACAGTACTTGCAGCAAGCATGCTGACAGGAATGTTAGCAGGCTGTGGCGGAAATTCAGCACCGGCAACGACTGCACCAGCAGCAGATACACCGGCGCCAGCAGCAGACACACCGGCACCCGCAGAAACAACACCGGCAGCAGACGCACCGGCAGTAGAAGCAGGTGACGAGGGAACTGTTTTGAACATTTATTGCTGGAACGATGAGTTTTATCGTCGTATCAGAGATCATTATCCCAACTATGAGGTAATCGACTCAACACACGGAACAATTGGCGATGTATCGGTTGTATGGAATATCACACCGAATGAGAACATGGCTTATCAGAACAATTTGGACGAAGCATTATTAAGACAGGCAGATGCGGCAACAGATGATAAGATCGATATGTTCTTGATCGAAGCTGACTATGCATTAAAATATGTAGATACTGAGTATACCATGCCAGTAAAAGATCTTGGTATTACAGATGCGGATCTGGCAGACCAGTATCAGTATACAAAAGATGTTGTTACGGATTCTAACGGCGTATTAAAGGGTGTTTCTTGGCAGGGCTGCCCTGGCGTTATGTTCTACAGCCGCGAAGTGGCAAAGGATGTATTCGGAACAGATGAGCCGTCTGAGATCCAAGAGTATGTAAAGGATTGGGATACTTTCAATGAGACAGCAAAAACATTGAAGGACAAAGGATATTTTGCAGCTTCTTCTGCAAACGATACATATCGTGTATACTCTAACAACGTAACTTCAAAGTGGGTTGTTGATGGAAAGATTAACATTGACGATAACATTATGAAGTGGGTAGAAGACTCTAAGGAGCTTGTAGATGCAGGTGAAATCGGAACACATGATCTTTGGAGCGATGACTGGATGCAGGGCTTCTATCCGGACGGAAAAGTATTTGCTTACTTTGGACCGGCTTGGCTTGTAAACTTCAGTATGGCAGCTGACAAAGAAGGAAGTATCGGAAACCAGGGCGGCTGGGCAGCAACAGAAGGTCCTCAGGGCTTCTTCTGGGGCGGTACATGGATTTGTGCAGCAGCAGGAACAGACAATGGAAGCCTTGTTAAGGACATTATGCTTCAGATGACAGCAAACGAGGAAATCATGAAGGACATCGTTGTTAAAGATGATGACTTTGTAAACAATAAGCCGGCTATGAACGCAATGGCAGAAGATACAAGCTATTCAAGCAAGATCTTAGGCGGACAGAATCCTCTTGGAATGTACTGTGCAGGTGTAGAAGGACTTGATTTAAGCAATCTTTCTATCTATGATCAGGGATGCAACGAAGAGTTCCAGAAAGCATTGAAGAACTACTTCGATGGCAATACAGATTTAGATGGTGCGCTTGACTTATTCTACAAAGCAGTTGTAGAAAAATATCCTGAACTGACATACTAATTTGACAAATGTGTGCCTGTCTGGCGACAGTCAGACAGGCACAATATTATTTCGTATACAGAACCGGCAGCAGACTTTCGGAAAAAGGGAAGGCTAAGTAAAAAAGGTTTGCTGCGAGTTCTGTATCAAAAGACTGTTGTCAGACAGGAAACAGGCGTAGAATAGAATAGAAAGGAAGGATGCGGAATATGAAGCGTCAAAAGAAAGGCAAAGTAGTAAGTTATAATAAGTGGGGATATATTTTTCTCATTCCTTTTGTTTTGGTTTACATCATTTTTCAGTTTATTCCATTGGTTACAACGGTGGTAAACAGCTTTTTTGAGAATTACCGTTCCGGTTTGACGCAAATCGGACCTAATTTTATCGGACTGAAAAATTATGCGGCGATTTTGCAGAATGCGGATTTGTGGATATATACAAAAAATACGTTGATCATGTGGGTGATGGGATTTCTTCCTCAGATTCTGGTTTCGCTTTTGCTTGGTGCATGGTTTTCCAATCCAAGTCTGCGACTCAAAGGACAGCGGTTTTTTAAAACAGTTATTTATCTGCCGAATTTGATTATGGCGTCTGCGTTTGCAATGTTGTTCTTTACCCTGTTTTCCAACAGTGGTCCTGTCAATTCGATTTTGATGCAGCTGGGATTTATCAGTGAACCATATAAGTTTTTGGCGAACCCATGGAGTGCGCGAACGCTTGTCGCTTTTATGAACTTC
>JAIEDW010000135.1 GCA_029067805.1 Lachnospiraceae bacterium | reverse complement strand
AACGGCACTCTGTAGATTGAGCCCATTGTGGAGCGGATCACTTTCGGGTTGAATATGTCAACCGTCGTTTTCGTCATGATCACGCCGTCTATTCCCGCGCCCTCGCCTGCGCGAAAGATTGTCCCCAAATTTCCGGGATCCTGTATGTCCTCAAGCACTACGAAAAGCGGTGCCTTTTTTTTGGTCTGTAACAAATCCGAAAGCGTATATTCGGGCATTTTCATCACGCAAAGCACGCCCTGCGGCGTCTGCGTATCCGATATCTTTTGAAAGACCTCGTCGGAAACTGCTTCATACTGCACTTTTTTCAATTTCTCGGATGCGTTTTTTGCGAGAAACCCCTCTGACACATACACTTTTTTGATTTGCTGCGGAGGCGCCTCTAAGAACATCTTAGCGCCCTCGACAATAAACACACGTTCAGCGTGTCTTAATTTTGATTTCTGTTTCAGACTAACCAGTTTTTTTACCTTTGGATTTACCGTACTTGTAATCACTGTTTTTCTCCTTTTTGTCATTTTACAAAATAAATGTTCCCCTATTGTTTTATCCAACATTTAAAACAATCCGGAAATGATTGGAACCATTTCCGGATTTTATCTTTCACATTATCTTGAGAGATTTCTGCAAACGTCATACTGGTACTCGTCAATGCCTTTTGTCATATTTAATGCTTCTTCCATGTCGAAATCAACGAATTTTCCGTTCTTGTATGCAACAACGCGGTTCGATTTGCCCTGACTAAGCAAATCAGCTGCATAGGCGCCCATGATCGACGCATAAAAACGATCTTTACAGGTAGGATGACCGCCGCGCTGCAAATATCCAAGTATCGTTGCTCGCGTTTCAATTCCCGTCGCTGCCTCAATTCTCTTTGCCATGGAAGTAGAATGTCCTATTCCTTCCGCATTAACAACGATATGATGCTTCTTTCCTTTCTTACGGCTTCGCACGATATTGTTGATCAACGCCTGCTCATCAAAATTATATTTTTCGGGAAGCAGAATGTCTTCCGCACCGTTTGATACGCCTGTCCAAAGCGCAATATATCCCGCATTTCGTCCCATAACCTCGATGATGGAGCAACGCTCATGAGAAGATGAAGTATCCCTTACCTTATCAATCGCCTCCATCGCCGTATTGATCGCTGTGTCAAATCCAATCGTGTACTCGGTACATGCAATGTCAAGGTCTATCGTACCGGGAACGCCTATCGTATTGATACCGTGTTTTGCAAGCCCCAGCGCTCCTCTGTAGGAACCGTCACCGCCGATTACCACAACTCCGTCAATTCCATGGGCATGACAGATATCTGCCGCCTTTTGCTGAGTTTCATCCTCGTGAAATTCCGGGCATCTCGCTGTTCCGAGAATTGTACCGCCCGTGTGAATAATATCTGATACGCTGTGCGCTTCCATATCAACAATGTCTTCGCTTAAAAGACCGAGATACCCACGTTTAATTCCTTTTACTTTCATACCGTTGGTAAGTGATTTTCTTACAACCGCGCGGATTGCCGCATTCATTCCGGGCGCATCCCCACCGCTTGTTAATACACCTATCGTCTTAATTTCCTTCGACATTTGTCATCATGCTCCTTTCCACAATACACCTTGTTCATTTTACCCTTTTTTTTCCAAGAATACAATAGGGTTTGACAAAAAATTATCATTAAATCCGTTAGTAAATACAAGGTTTAACTGACCACTTTCACATTCTCCTCACCGAAAAGCGCGCGCAGCCTGTCCAAAAGTTCACTATCCGCCTGCACATTCCTGTTTGGCGGAAGCGTCTTTTTCTGACGCGTTTCTTCTATATAAATAATGACATTGTCTTTTCCGTCGGAGTCAAAGATTGCGTCAAAAAGCGCTGACTCTTTTTCCACGTAGCTATTGATGTTCGAAAACTTGATCCACACTTTTCTCGGGATCTCACTAAAGGATATGACATTTTCGCAAATCAGCTTTCCGTCGCGCTCCTCCTCCGCATTCACCCTGCCCTCAATGAATACTTTGTTGTCCTCCATCAGCTTTGATGAAAATTTTTCATAGGCGTTCGGGAATACGATAACTTCTACACTTCCCACTAAATCCTCAAGCGTAAGGAACGCCATGATTTTATCATTCTTTGTATATTTTATCTTTTTATCCGCAATCATGCCACCGATTTTGACAGTCGAACCGTCCTGTATATGGGATATGCCCGTTTCTTCATCAAGATAAAAATCCGATGTTTTCGCGCTGATATGCTTTTCCCAAAGCGACTGATATTCCTGCATCGGATGTCCGCTGACATAGAAACCGAGCACCTCCTTCTCAAAACTAAGAAGAAGTTCCTTCTCGTATTCTCCCACGTTGGGCATCTTTACCTCAAGCTCCTCTTTCTGCTCGTCGGAAACAATGTCAAGCAGTGACATCTGTCCCGCCGTGATGCCCCGCTTGCTGTGCGCAAGCCCCTCAAGAATCTGCGCATACACGCTCATATGCTGCTTTCTGGTAGCGCCAAAGCTGTCGAACGCGCCCGCCTTGATAAAGTTCTCAATCGCACGTTTGTTCACATCACTTTCCTGCGTACGCTCAATAAAATCCTTTAAACTCTGATAATTTCCATGTGCGCTGCGTTCCTCAACAATCGCATTGATAATCGGTCTGCCGACATTTTTGATTGCCGTAAGCGCATAGCGTATCGCACCGTTTGACACGGAAAAACCGACCTCTCCCTCGTTAATGTCGGGCGGAAGAATCTGTATCCCCATGCTTCTGCATACCATGATATACTCGGAAACCTTTGTTGAACTGTCAATGACAGAAGTTAAAAGCGCTGCCATAAATTCAACAGGGTAATAATATTTCAAATACGCGGTCTGATATGCAACAACTGCATAGCACGCCGCATGGGATTTATTAAATGCATACTTTGCAAAATCGGTCATGGTATCGTAGATATGGTCCGCAACTGCCTCGGGAATTCCGTTTGCCGTACATCCCGGTACATTTTCCGCCTCGTTTCCGTGCACGAAATTTGCACGCTCCTGTTCCATGACGGACGCCTTTTTCTTGCTCATCGCACGGCGCACAAGGTCGCTTCGTCCCATTGTATAGCCGCCCAGATCACGCACAATCTGCATAACCTGCTCCTGGTACACGATACATCCGTAAGTAGGCGCCAAAATCGGTTCAAGTTGCGGACAGGCATACGTCACCTCCGCATGATTGTTCTTTCCCTTGATATATGCCGGTATAAAGTCCATCGGTCCCGGACGGTAGAGGGAAATGCCCGCAATCACATCCTCGAGCGTCTGCGGTTTTAGCTCCTTCATAAAGTTTTTCATGCCCTGACTTTCCAACTGGAACACGCCGTCCGTCTTTCCCGTTCCAAGAGATGCGAGCACTTTTTTATCGTCATAATCTATTTTATCCACATCAATGAAAATTCCTGTGGTTTTTTTCACATTTTCTACCGCATTCTTAATAACGGTCAATGTTCTGAGCCCGAGGAAGTCCATTTTTAACAGACCCAGCTCCTCAATCGTCGTCATGGGGAACTGCGTCGTGATAGAACCGTCGCTTCCTCTCGAGAGCGGCACCAATTCATCTGCCGGTCTTTGACAGATTACAACACCCGCCGCATGCATGGACGTGTGGCGCGGCAATCCTTCCAGTTTTTGGCACATATCGATCAGATGATGTACCTGTTCATCATTTTTATATAGATCACGAAACTCCGGGTTGATTTCCAAAGCTCGTTTTATGGTGATATTCAGCTCATTCGGTATCATTTTGGCGATACTGTCGCAGAAATTATAGGGAAGGTCAAGCGCACGTCCTACGTCACGGATCACGCCCTTTGCCGCCATCGTACCAAACGTGACGATCTGCACCACTTTGTCATGACCATACTTTTGGCTCACATAGTCGATGACCTCCTGTCTGCGCTCATAGCAGAAATCAATATCGATATCGGGCATGGAAATACGCTCGGGATTTAGAAAACGCTCAAACAGAAGTCCGTAACGAATCGGATCAATATTGGTGATCTGCAGGCAGTAAGAAACAATCGAGCCTGCTGCGCTTCCTCGTCCGGGACCTACGGGGATTCCGTTTTGCCTTGACCAGTTGATAAAGTCCCATACGATCAAAAAGTAATCGACGTATCCCATATTTTTTATGACATTCAACTCATAGTTTAATTTTTCCACAAGCGTCCCGTCATCATCGGGGTAACGCTCCTTTAAACCATCTAAACAGAGCTTATTTAAATAAGTCCACGAATCATAGCCGTCCGGTACATCGTATTTTGGCAGCTTCGTGACACCGAACTCAATCTCTACGTTGCACCGCTCGGCAATCAGCGCTGTGTTTGTAACCGCTTCTTGCGCATAGGGAAAAAGCTCCCGCATCTCCAATTCGCTTTTCACGTAATACTGACCGCCGTCATAGCGCATTCGATCCTCATCGGACACTTTTTTTGCCGTCTGGATACAGAGAAGAATATCGTGTGACTGCGCATCTTCGGCGTAAGTGTAGTGAATGTCGTTCGTCGCAACTAACGGAACATCCATTTCCTTACTGATACGCATCAGCGCGGCATTGACTGTACGCTGTTCCGGTATCCCGTGGTCTTGTAACTCCAGGAAATAGTTTCCCCGTCCAAAGCAATCCAAATACTTTTGAACGCACTTTTTTGCCTCTTGATAAAGTCCCTTTTCGATCAACCGCGGAACCTCTCCCGCAAGACACGCGGAAAGCGCGATAATTCCCTCATGATATTGATTCAAAACCTCCATGTCCACACGGGGTTTGTAATAATAGCCCTCCGTGAAGCCTATGCTTACAATCTTCATTAGGTTTGCATAGCCGACATTATTTTCCGCAAGCAAAACAAGATGGTGATACCGTTCCTCACCACCTGTCAATTCCTTATCAAAACGCGAGTTTGGCGCGACGTAAACTTCGCAGCCAAGGATTGGCTTAATGCCGTTTGCCCTTGCCTCCTTGTAGAAGTCGATCACGCCGTACATAACGCCGTGATCCGTAATCGCACCGCTGTCCATGCCAAGCTCTTTGATGCGCTTGACGTATTCTTTTATTTTATTGGAGCCGTCCAACAGGCTGTATTCCGTATGAACATGCAGATGCGTAAATGCCATTTTATTTTACCCCGCTTTGGTATTTAAAAATTCCGTTCACTCAATAATTTATTTTACCAACTGCATTTTATCGTGTCAATAGAAGCAAAGAGGGACCATCGCTTTCGCCATGATCCCTTTCTTACCGCATGCATTTTATATACAATTAAGCCTTTCCGATTGATCCGAACAGCTCCATCTTTGTCTTAACTGTTGCCTTGATTGCCTCTGCACCAGGAGCAAGAAGTTTACGAGGGTCAAATCCCTTTCCTTCCAGATCCTTTCCAGCCTCGATATACTTACGGGTTGCTTCCTGGAATGAAAGCTGGCACTCTGTATTTACGTTGATCTTTGCTACGCCGAGAGAGATCGCTTTCTTGATCATGTCCTCGGGAATGCCTGTACCACCGTGAAGAACGAGAGGCATAATACCTGTCTTCTGCTGGATAGCGTCCAGTGTTTCAAAGCTTAATCCTGCCCAGTTTGCGGGATATTTTCCGTGAATGTTTCCGATACCTGCTGCGAGCATGTCTACGCCCAAATCTGCAATCTGCTTGCACTCTGC
>JAIEDW010000134.1 GCA_029067805.1 Lachnospiraceae bacterium | reverse complement strand
GGATATTTTCCGTGAATGTTTCCGATACCTGCTGCGAGCATGTCTACGCCCAAATCTGCAATCTGCTTGCACTCTGCAGGATCTGCGCACTCACCCATTCCGACTACGCCGTCCTCTTCGCCGCCGATCGAACCAACTTCTGCCTCGATTGACATGCCCATACCGTGTGCTACTGCAACAAGCTCTTTTGTCTTCTCAATGTTCTCCTCAATTGCATAGTGCGAACCGTCGAACATAATTGATGTAAAGCCTGCCTTGATACACTTGTAGCATCCGTCATATGTGCCGTGATCCAAGTGGAGCGCTACGGGAACCGTGATGCCAAGATCCTGATCCATCGCCTTAACCATAGCTGCAACTGTATTAAAGCCTGTCATGTATTTTCCTGCACCCTCTGATACGCCGAGAATAACCGGACTGTTTAACTCCTGCGCTGTCTGCAAAATAGACTTTGTCCACTCCAGATTGTTGATATTGAACTGACCTACCGCATAGTGACCTTCTTTTGCTTTTTTGAGCATTTCTGTTGCTGATACTAACATAATACGAACCTCCAATACCTATTTTTTGTTTGTTGAATTTTTCACGTGCACATTTTATGATGCCGTTATTTTTAGTATAGCTCTAATGGGTAAAAATGTCAATTTTTTAACAGAGGGTTTCAGGAATTATTTTTCTCTCCAAAGTATCAATTGTCTCTTAGCGGCTTTATATCCAAGATCCGCCGCCTTATGTAAATAGTCCGCCATAACCCGATAACTCTCCGTATTCTTAAAACGCACACGGTTTATCAAAAACACCGCCGCAAAGCAAATCAGTTCCACTATGACAGCGAGGGGTTTTTTAAACGAAAGCAATACCATGATAATCCCCGGTATGATGACTACTTTTTTATAAAGGGATTGCGCTTCATCATCAAATAAAGTCTTGCATTTTTTTGCCATGTCATAATAATAGGCTCCAAGCTCTTTTTTCGCAATCATATGACCTTGTTCAACTGCTTTCTGATACCATTCTATGGCTTGGTTTTCGTCCTCTGTATCCTCTGCATTGCCCATAAAATATTTTGCCAGGAAGTATTGCGCGTCCACATGTCCCTGCTCTGCCGCTTTTTGAATCCACCTGACCGCCTGGTTCATATCCGCTGCTAATCCGCTTGCATAGAATACTCCCAGATTATATTGCGCATGTATATTCCCCTGTAAAGCTGCTTTCTGACACCACTCTATGGCTTTTTCAGTATCTTTTTCAACTCCTTTGCCAAAATAATAGCAATTTCCCAAAGTAAATTGTGATTCGGCATCTTCCTGCTCTGCTGCCATCGTCAGCCACTTTATGGCTTTTTTCATATCCTTGTCAACTTGCTTTCCTAAATAATATAGCTTTCCCAAACAATTCTGTGCTCCGACATCTCCTTGTTCCGCAGCTTTTTCTAACCATACTACCCCTCTTTGTAAATCCTTTTCGGTTCCTTCTCCATTGATATAACATGCTGCCAAATTATTCTGCGCTTTGTCGTACCCTTGTTTTGCTGCCTTTTCAAACCATCTGAATGCTTTTTTGGCATCCCTTTCGATTCCTTCTCCACAATAATAACACAGCCCCAAATGGAACTGTGAACCGATGTTCCCTTGTTCTGCTGCCTTTTCAAACCACTTGAATGCTTCTCTTACATCCTTTTCGATTCCTTTTCCATAATAATAACATTTCCCCAAGGCTTCCTGCGCATTGACATTTCCCTGCCCTGCTGCTTCCTCGTACCATTCCATCGCATTCGATATGCTTTGCTCCACACCGCTCCCCTGCGCATAACAGTTTCCCAACTCAAACTGCGCCTCGGCATCTCCGCTCTCTGCCAGTTTCCGAATCCATTCAACTGCCTCTTCGAGTTTCCCGCATTCCGGCAACCGTTCAAATAATTTCCACACAGCCGCCTGATATCCCTGATTCGCTGCTTTTTCATAATATGTTATTGCATTTTCTAAAGCATCTTTTGCGTTTACATCTTCCGCTTCCTTTTCCTCGCAATATTTTAGATAGCACTGGTCATAATATTCTGCTATCTTATATTGTGCCTCAGCAGAATTTCCATAATCAGCAGCCATTTTATAGTAGTCAAGCATATATTCTTGCGATTCTATACTCTCTGCCTTTGCTGCGTCTTCCATGTTATTGTTCTCCTTTTTGTATCTTTTGTATCATTACAGTATATCTTTCTCATGTCTTTTTAAATCATTATCCCATTTTAAAAGTAATTGTCAATATTATGCCTTAATGCTCTGCCATTTCAAAAATACTTTTCCCAAACCCAAAAGTATGTTATAATGAGCCTTGTTGGAAAGAACATCTATTAATTAAAATCGAAAACAGAAAAATACATAAAAGTGGAGGAATATCTATGTACATAACATGCTTAGACTTAGAGGGCGTATTAGTGCCCGAAATCTGGATTGCATTTGCCGAGGCAAGCGGTATACCCGAGCTGAAGAAAACGACACGCGACGAACCGGACTATGATAAACTGATGACGTGGCGTCTTGGTGTGCTCAAAGAGCACGGTCTCGGTCTCAAAGAAATCCAGGAAACCATTGCAAAAATTGACCCGCTTCCCGGAGCGAAAGAATTTTTGGATGAACTGCGCTCTATCGCACAGGTCATTATTATCAGTGACACCTTTTCGCAGTTTGCCACACCGCTGATGAAAAAGCTCGGTTGGCCGACCATCTTCTGCAACTCACTAGAGGTTGCGCCAGACGGAGAAATCACAGGTTTCAAGATGCGCTGTGAACAGTCAAAGCTCACTACTGTAAAAGCTTTGCAGTCTATCGGCTACGAAACGATCGCAAGCGGCGACAGCTACAATGACCTGGCAATGATCAAGGCAAGCAAAGCGGGCTTTCTGTTCAAGAGCACAGATAAAATCAAGGCAGACAATCCCGATTTACCCGCATTTGAAACATATGACGAATTAATGACTGCAATCAAAAAGGCTATGGATTAACCCATAGCCTTTAATATGTTCTGTCCCGAATCAGCGTTTCTATATCCATTTTATAATCAAAATACGTTTCGTCAACATACTGTACTTTTTCAATTTCCTCGCCACGCTCTAACTTTTGGATAATCTCTTCCACCAAAGGCGGCGTAATCGGGTTGCACTCAAAATCTGCAGCAATCTCGCCTTTCTGTACCAGCAACAGCGCATCTCGCACCGCGTCAAAGGAGATAATAATGACATCCCCGTTCCTGCCAAGACGAAGCCCCGCCTCCTTGATTGCCTCAATCGCACCAAACGTCATATTGTCATTTTCGCTAATGACCACGTCAATATCCTCATATGTTGCCAAAAAATACTCCATCACCTCATACGCTTTCGCCTGTGTAAAATCACCCGACTGATATTCCAGCATATTCCAGTTTGCATGCTTTTCCATAATCTCCGCAAAACCTAGCGTCCTTCCAATCTGCGCGGTCGAACCGAGCGTTCCCTGTAACGTTACAATATTGATGTCCTTGTTTCCTCGTCCCCGCGATTTCAAGTACTGCTCAAGCCATTCTCCGGCATTTCTGCCCTCCAACATAAAATCGCTTCCGACCCAGCATGTATACAGGCTTTCGTCTTCTACAGATACGTTTCGGTCTGCAATGATCACAGGAATGTTTGCATCTTGCGCTTCCTTTAACACCGCGTCCCAGCCTGTTTCCACTATCGGATCAAGCACAATATAGTCAACGCCTTTTAAAATAAATTTTCGAAGCGCCTTCACTTGATTTTCCTGCTTTTGCTGCCCGTCCTCAAATATGAGATAATAGCCTTTTTCCTCTGTAAATGTATCTCGATATGCCTGTGTATTCGTAGTCCGCCAGTCCGACTCCGAACCCACCTGTGATACGCCAATCACAATATCATTCTCGTCGGGCTCACTTTCGCTTTCAGGTTCTGCTTCCATCGTCATATCAGCATCGGCGCCACATCCTACATACAAAAAACTGACACCAACCAGAAAAAGCATCGCAAAAATCCCTCTTCTGATACTGCTCGTCATGCCTGTACCTCCTGTCTTTTCCCCAAATCCAGTTACGCATTGGATAAAATTACCCTTGTCTTTTACACAATGGCAAAGACAAGGGTAAAAATCATTATGCTTTCTTACTTTCCTTAATTTTAGCAAATATCGCCTGCAAAAGAATGAAGAAACATAACAGGATCGCTGTAATAATATTCGCCCATGAGCTTACCAGCTTACCATTTGATTTTACTAAAGTTGAAATGGTTCCATTGATAAGCACGCCAACCAGTGAACCCAAAACATTACCCACACCACCGGTCAGAAGCGTTCCACCGATAACGGAAGATGAAATCGCATTCATTTCCAAGCCGGCTGCCTGAGTTGTCGTGCCGCACATTGTATTTAAGCAGTAGCAAATACCACCAATCGATGTCAGAAAACTACATAATGTATAAGTAAGCAGCTTCGTCTTTCGGACATTCAATCCCATCAATGTAGCTGATACTTGATTTCCGCCCACAGCGTAAATGCTTCTTCCGAATTTCGTATACTTCAGCATTAAGAAAACGAGAACAACAACCACAAGCGCTACAATAACCGTAGGACGGATAAAAGGAACCTGATAAACACCCTTGTTGTTGGTATATCCGCCAAAAGGAATATTGATCTTTGCATTCGAAATTGC
>JAIEDW010000133.1 GCA_029067805.1 Lachnospiraceae bacterium | reverse complement strand
AATTCTGGTTGTGGGAAGTATTTTTACCATTATCTGCACTGTTGCGAAAAGTAAGTACTGGGCTGCCTCTTATTTACAGGATGCAATGTTAGATCTTGGAGAATATGAGGCAATTATAACAGAAAATGATGCCGCTCTTGATGACGTAGAAGCGATTGTACATGAATGCAATGAAAAAGCAGTTCCTCTTAGCGATGAATGTGTTGCTTTTATTGAGGATTGCAATGAAGCGATTATCAGCTGCTTTCAGGATATTTATGAAGTTGATGTCCATGAAAAGCTTGATACACTTCAAGTTATGAAGGCAACTTATCCGGAAAATATTTCGCAAATGGTAGGCGGTTCTTACTCCAGCGACTTTTCGGAAAAACTCTTTATGAACGCGGCTGTTCTTGACAGCTTTACTTCCGATATAGAGAATGGAGAAGTACCGAAAATTACAAGCACAGTGTTTTCTGCGAAAATGCTCCGCACAATTTATATCCATGAGGCAATTCATTATCTTGGCTTTCACAGTGATTCTATATTTCACCATTTTACCGAGGCAATTACGGAAAGTCTGAACAAAGAAGTAATGCTACACAGCGGAATCAAATATGAAGGAATTACCGGTTATGCCGCAATTCAGGGATTTGGAGCTCAAATCATTGCGTGTGATGCGGAATTGGTCAGGAAAGTTGTGACAGACAGCAGCTTTCAGATAGGAGCGTATTTCAATGAAAGGCTCGGTGGAAACTACGCCGCATATTATGATCAATTGATTGGTTTGATTCAACAAGATGGGATTCAAAATAGAAATAAGATTGTTTATTATACACAGTATTTGACATATGAATACTGCAAAGTAGTAAATGATGATGCGAAAAATATCTTGAAATCGACGAAGGAGAATACTGTAAGTTTGTTTGAACTAAAATGGATTCTTAACATATATTAAAAAATTTAATAGGAGTGCAACAGGATATTGTAATCCAAAACAAGAAAGGAAGGATATTTGATATGAATACAAACAACAAAGCAGACATTCTTTTGGAAAAATTAAAGGAAGATTCCACAGAATACAAAACATTGGAAACGGGCGATTATGACCTTACGGAGAAGAAAAATGCAATCCGTTCGCTAATGAATATCCGTATGCCTATAGAAACATCGGACGAACTTTTAAAGGTGCAAGATGATTACCTGCAGGAAGAACTTACGGCGAAAGGGATTGTGGCATTGTCGGAGATTCCAACCATCAAAGAACAATACGATAGCAAATCGCCTTTTGCGGACAAACTGTCTCTTTGGCAAGGAGATATTACAAGGCTGAAAATCGGCGCGATTGTCAATGCCGCCAATTCGCAGATGCTAGGGTGTTTTGTGCCATGCCATAGGTGCATTGACAATGCCATTCACAGTGCTGCGGGTATGCAACTTCGCGCGGAATGCAATCACATCATGCAGAAAAAGCGAATGCAGTACGGCAGAAAATACGAAGAACCGACGGGAACTGCTGTCTTGACAAAAGCGTATAACCTTCCTTGCGATTATGTCATTCATACGGTTGGACCTATTGTTTACGGTGAGTTGAACGATGTTCTTTGTCAGGATTTGCGCAATTGCTATGAGAGCGCGTTAAAATGCTGCGTGGAAAATGATATCAAATCCATTGCCTTTTGCTGCATTTCAACCGGAGAATTTCATTTTCCAAATGGGGAAGCAGCAAAAATTGCATGGGAAACTGTGTTAAATTTTCTACAAACACATGACAAGGCAATAGAGCGCGTTATTTTCAATGTATTTAAGGACAGTGACAAGGAAATTTATGAAAGACTTATTCTGCATCAATAAAGATTATATTGTCATCATCATAAAACAGTTTATTATATTCTTCTTTAAATCTCTTTGAAAAAATACAATATAACGCAAGGCAGCCGCAAAAAAGCATCTTTGTATATCGAATTGTCATGCTGGTTTCAGTGGAATATGGAGAAAGAAGCTGACTTCCCAATAAATTTGCAAACATGTGTACCAATGCTCCCGCTAAAATACTTCTTTTCGTTTTAATATAAACATACGAAACAGCAAAGTTAAGTAGCATAACACTTGGTATATACATAACAGCATCAAATAAAGAATTCTGAAGCAAATCATACTGTGCTTGTC
>JAIEDW010000132.1 GCA_029067805.1 Lachnospiraceae bacterium | reverse complement strand
TCCAAAAAAGATGAGGAATTATTTTATGCTTTGGGTGTTGACCTATTACGTAATTAGTTCCGCTTTTGTGTTTTAATTCGTACTTTCGCAAAACCGGCGTATTGATGGATGCAGTCTGGTACAGTTCTTTTGTATCAATATCCCATGTTTTCATATATGCATTAGATATCAGTATGGTAGCGGTACCCATGCTATCCTGCGATACGAGGTATTCAAACACAATAGACAGATCATAGAACGAGACATGGGGTATACCCTCTAGCAACGCCCTGTTCCTTTCCGTATTGACCAGCTTGTATACGATATGGTGCTTTGCGGTCTCATAGTCAAGGAAATCGTCCATATCAATACTTTTGCCAATCTTATTCCTTTCATATATGTCCATGACATCATCGGTTATCGTGCCAATGGTGGCCGTACCATTCCGGTATGCGCCATAAAAATCATTAAGGTATATGGTGGGGGAAATATTACAGCCCTCCCGTAAAACCGTGATCCCGCGTAATACAACCCCATTATTTTTTGTTACGGTAGTGATCTGCACGTTATGACCATCACCTGTTCTTTTTTCAACCTCGTTCCTTACCAGTTCCGTAAAGTTTGTAAATTCCATAATTTAATCTTCTCTTTTTAAAATATTTTTCTTTGTTTTTGCTGCCTTCCGGTGAATTTCTCCTCCTTTTTAAATTTGGGCAAAAAAGGCACTAATGCATTTTTTGCATTAGTGCCTGAAACACCCATATTATTGCCGTCTGGCTGCTGTCCTGAAAACAGGGCTACATAAATTAATAAAAATTACGCTGAAAGCATACCATAATAAACGTATATAATCAATACTAAATATACTTTTATTTTTTATAGTAATTCATGCACCAGACCAGTTCATTTTTTCTTCTAATTTATTTCATGCCGCTCCTTTCCCGCCGTTATCTGGCAGTCTTACAAATTCAAGCTGCAGTGTGCCACGGTACTCTTTTTCTGTGCCGTAGAAAGTGATCTCGTTAAGTTTGTTGCCTACACGGAAGCTGCCGCTGTACTTTTTCTGTAAGGTCTCCCACTCTTTTGACCAGATGACCATTTCAAGTGTTTTTTCCCCATATAAGACTTTCGATTTTGCGCCTCCTTTTGGAAGTGCGCGGAATGCCTCGAGGAAAGTGACCTTCATCAGTTTTTCTGTCTGGTTCTGCCCCCTGTTACCGTTTCCATGCATGGCGTTCTTTTCTTTTTTTGCTATGCCGAAACGCTTTGCACAGCGTTTAAAAACATCCTGCACAGCAGAGTCCAGTGCATTTGCGACAGATGTCGGTCTGTTTGAACCTGTAGGGTATATTATGTCCGATGCGCCGCAGGTACTGCGCACGACCGGGATCCTGTTGTCGTCATACAGGACGAGCCTTCCGCTCACTACACAGCTTTCGTGGTTATCTTTCCCAAAACGGCAGATCTGCGGCGGGTCTGTGAAAAAATTCCAGTTTCCCATTCCGACTACCTGGTTGAGCCGCTCCTCTATCTTTTCCACGGAGACATACTCCATGTTGGCTGATGGGTGCTTCTTAATATCCTCCTGTGGAAACTCTGCACTGAGCCTTTCCCATATTTCATTTAATGGCATCCCGTTCATCGTTCTTCCTGTCATTTTTTATCGCTCCTTTTCATAAAGCCCTGCGGCTGTTCAACATGCGGTTATACATCCCGCAAACTCATTTTTCATCTCAAACTGTTTTAAGTCTGTCTCCACCATTATGAGCTCTTTCTGTGCCCTTGTCATGGCAACGTAAAACAATTTCCTTTCATCATCATCCCTGATAAACTCCTCACAGTTTAATATGACCACTACGGGAAATTCCAGCCCCTTGCTCTCATGCGCTGTAAGAAGGTTTAGCCTGTCGGGTCTTATGGACCACTCTGTTTTTTTATCATCGGAATATGTGATCATCTGTCCCATGCAGGTAAACAGCTCATAAAAGGTCTTTATCCTGCCCTCATATATGATCTTCACAATGTCATCAACAGTGTGCGGCATCCGTCCATCAAACAGTATCCCCGCTATCCTTGTCAGCGTCTTGTCAGTTGCATGGCCGCCGTATCTTATCTCGTACATGGCATGGAAGATCTTTCCCATGACCGCCATATGGCCGCCTGTGTCCGGATCATCGCACTGGTACGGCAGACAGGCTGCTATGCTATCAAAATTGATCGGGGATATTTCTCCTGATGCCAAAAGGCTGTCATGCAGCGTCTGGCACTTCATACCTTCTTTTTTGTATAAAAGTCCCTCCGCGTGGCAGGACAGGTACATCCTGTAAAAAGAGCTGTCTGTCCTGCTGTCGGAAAAGCCGTTGAAATACAGATTGAGCAGGTCATACACCATCAAAAAGACTGGATCCTCCCTGAGGTATGTCTTTGGTGACTGTGATGGCATTCCCTGCGCATCCAGTATATCCGACGCATGGAACAGTGTTTTGTTATACCTTGCAAGGATGCCGATATCCCCCGGGCAGTAGCCTTTTAAAGTAAGCTGCCGTATAATCCCCGGAAGCTGCTCCATTCTGTACTTTCCCTTAAATATAGGGCGGCTGCCTTCAGGCTTGTGGGCGTTTATCCCACACTCCATCCTGCCAGGGTTGTTCGCAATAAGCAGGCTGCTTGCCTTCAGGATCTTTTCCGCGCTCCTGAAATTGTCATTCATGAATACAGTCCTGCATCTGGGGTATCTTACCGGCAGGCTGTATAACTGCTTCCCACAGTCCTTCTCCCTGAACGCATATATTGCCTGATCCATGTCGCCGACGCACATCAGGTTCCCTTTTCCTGCATCTGTCAGCATGTACAGAAGTTCCGCGTCTGTTTTTGACACATCCTGGTACTCGTCTGCCATGATGTAATCCCATTTTGTGCCATAATGTTTTTTGATTTCGGGATTGCACCTGAGCAGCTCCACGGCTTTTGAGACCTGTTCATCGAATGTGATCAGGTTCCGTTTCCCTGCCTCCTCAGTGTACACGTCATAGAACCGGAGAATGCCCGCATAGTCCGTGTCACCATCCTTCTTCCGCTGTTTTGCAAGGTATAAGTCCTTTCCGTTCTTATTTATATCCGCAATCATAGAACGGAGTTTATTGACAATGCCATGCTCGCCAAGCACATTTTCATAGGAACAGCCCATGATCTCCCCTGTCCTTTCATCTGACAGGAGTTCAAGTATGAGTTCCGTTACCCTGATCTTTGTGGCCAGTGCTACTTTTCCCGCGATGTGCTCATTTTCCCTTAATATCTTCATCCCGAGGGAATTAAAGGTTGTGATCTCCGGTTTTTTCACTGAGCAGACCTGCCCCGACACCCGTTTCTGTATCTCCCTTGCCGCTTTATTTGCAAAAGTCACAAACAGTATCTTCTCCGGGGGTACACCCTGCTGAATGAGGTTTATCAACCTCTGCACCAATGAATAGGTTTTTCCAGAACCGGGTATGGCAATAACGCGCATCACGCCATCCCTGAAATCCCGGATGATCTCCTGTTTTTCCGTGAGCTTAACATTGGAAGACGCTGGCTTGTTTTTTGTCTCATTTAATCTGTGCTCATAGTCCATGCTGCCGGCATTGCTGTCATCTGTTTCAAGACAGCATATCTCCATAAACCTGCATCCATCGCATTCCCTTTTTGGTACGCCAGACAGAAGTTTTTTTAGCAGCTCCATAAGAGAACTTATGTCTGTCTGGGATATAACGTCATTGCTGATGGAGACTGTGTTGTTAATGAGGGTGAATTCCGGGTACGCACCGTTCGTGTCATTTTTTCCGCCCATGTAATAAATGGCAGATCTGTCACAGGCGGTACCGCTGCATTTTAGGGCACACTGTACGGCCAAAAGCTCCGGGCTGTTTTCTGGCTTTCTTGCTGCAAGCCTTGCACGGCTGTTGTAGACAGGTCTGCCCGAACTTATGATGACAGCTTCCTTACTGCCCTTCCTGTCTTCGAGCACAAGGTCGATCCTGTACCTGACATGCGAAAAGCTGTGCCCGTTTACATCAACAGGGTAACAGATATCCTGCTGTATGTTTTTCTTCACGGGTATCAGCTCGTTCTGCGAAAGGAATGCCACAAAACGTTCGAGCTTCCTGTAATCCGCCTGTCTTTCCACATCACATTCCTTTGCACACGCAAAGTATTTGGGCGTGTATTCCCGCGCGAAGTATGTTTCCAGCTTAGGCAGGATTTCCCACTCATTGATGCGTTTTCCCTCCTGTATCAGATCCGTTACCAGATATCTTACCGCCCTGTTAAAGAGCTTCATTCTGTTTGAGCCCGCATCGAGCAGGTTCAACTGTGACAGCCTGTGATACTTTTCACATCCTGCAAGCTGTACAAGCTGCTTCACTTCAATCGTTTCCTGTTTCGTAAATCTTCCTCCTTTTTCACCTGTGGCATGGCTGTCTGACAGAGGCGCGCCCAATTTTTGGCGCAAAAAAAGCACGAACACATAATGCATTCGTGCAGAATTTACCTCTATGCAGGCCAGCGCCAGCGTGAATCTTCCTATCAGGAAGTGTACATGAATTAAATAAGTTACAGGAAAATATTAGCATAATACGCTGTTTATGGCAAGGAGATATTTTCCGGTTTTCCTATTATTTCCACTCTTTCCAGATCTCCGGATGATAACCAACCGTTGCCTGTTTTCCGTTCCTTACAACCGGGGTTTTCAGAACCTTCTGGTTTTCAAGTATTTTTTCGTCTTTATCCTCATCTGAGATATATCTTATCAGCGCAAGCGTGTCCTTATCTTTGCAGTTCTCATCAAGAAGGTTTTCAATGCCGCCCATTGCCTGTTTTATGCTCTCATACTCGCCTTTGCTCATGCCTTTTTCCTTCATGTCAATTAACTGGTATTTAATGCCACGTTCCTTAAAATACCTCACGGCTTTTTTTGTATCAAAACACTTATTTGTCCCAAATATCTGTATATTCATGATTTCACCTGTTCTTTCCGCTGCTCCGGATACTTATTATTTTAAGTCATATCAAACAGCGTCTGTTGTTCATACTCTGTTTCCCTGTCAAGCAGTACCGGTGTCTGCCTTAATAGATCATCCACTGCCGTATCATCAAGCAGCCAGTCTTTTATCTGCCCTTTTTCCAATATAAGCGGCATGCGGTCATGTATCTTTATCATGGACGCATTAGCCTGTGTTGTTATTATGATAAAACATTCCCCGGAATCTGTGAGATCATAAAACCCCGCCATATAGACAGTATCCCTGTCTTTCCTACGGAATGTATTTTTTTCTTTGTTGCGGCTCCACTCATAGAAACAGCCTGCTGGGACCACTGCCCTGTGCCGCCTGATTCCGCCCTCAAACATTTTCTTATCCAGTGCGGATTCCGCCCTGGCATTAATGATAACGCCGGAGCCGTTCATTCTGGGATACCCCCACTTTATCCTTGACAACTTTATGCCACCTGCAGAATTCCTTATGATCACAGCAGCGTCATCCGTCGGATATATGTCCCTGTTTACTTTCATCCCCCGCAGGCTGGCATCTGTTTTTTCTACAATACTCAGGATATCATTCATTGTATCATCATCAAAATAGTATCTGCTGCACATAAACTGCTCCTTTACTCCATGCTGTTAATCAGACTGCCAATGTGGAAACTAACATACATTTCACGTTCTCTTATTTTGTCAACAACTGCAGAACAAAGACTCCGGCTGTCACAAAGCAAATAAACATCCCTGCCAATGTTTAGAAATCCTGCCGCTTCCTTTGCGGCATCATCTATGCTGTCACAGCTCCTTAGATTTTCACACTCTGCATTTGACTGGTTAAATACATCTTCCACTGTTTTATGCCATATGTCTTTATATTTCCCAGAAAAGCAAAAAGCATTACATCCCTTATTCATCAGATCCAGCGCAGTTTTCATGATAAACCCTGTATCTGATATCTCATCAGCAATAAAAAAATATACACTGTCACTGCCTGCCGCGTCACAGCTAGGACCGCTTATCAGATCCCTTATATGCAGCTTATTTTCCCTGTCCAACCCTGTATTCCTCCCATGTTTCTTATGTATGATTTTACAATTCAGACTCATTATAGCAGATATATCAGTTAAACAGAATCGTATTCTCAAATTTAATAATTTGTTCGGGTCTCAGACCCATATCCATTACGTTCCCATGGAATGACAAGTGAATATACTTTTTCAGGTATATACAGTCGGAGGTTTTGCCAAATTGTGTCCATTTATGCTCAATCACCACGTTATCAGCGGTATCAAAAAACCACAAAAAGAGAGGCTCACCATTCGCTCCGGAGAACCCCTCTATGCTCAAAATCCCTTGATTTCAAGCCATTTTCTTATACTTTCGCCAAATCGTTCAAAATTCCTATGGCATCAATTTTGAATAGCCGCCTGTGCCGCTATTAGACTTTGATGGCTATTTACCCCAGGGGTAAATAATTTACCCCTTTTACCCCACCTGTGAGGAATTTACCCCACCCAATTTGCGGTTCGACAACTTGCGATTTTGCCAAGCATACCGTTACTATGCTTTTCCCACTCTGTCATCTACTATTCCTCATCAATATTTATTTCACTCACAGCAAATAGTACAGCTCTCCCAGCAAGAAAAACCTTATTGCCTTCTATTCTGCAGTATAAAGTTCCTCCTCTTTTTGATGCCTGATAAGCCACTATTTCCTGTTTTTTCAGCTTTGAAGACCAGTATGGTGC
>JAIEDW010000131.1 GCA_029067805.1 Lachnospiraceae bacterium | reverse complement strand
GTTTCTTTAATACCGGACATTACGCAGCCTGTGCCGGAGGGAAGCAAGTATCAAGCGACGGCAATGGGAGTTGAACTGTTTTACAAGTATGGAAATAATGCTTGCGTTGTTGCAATTTTCTTTGCAATTATGACGCTCGTGTCATTTATTTTCCTTGTATATGCCTGTGGATACAGGAAAGACAAAGAAGGAATTGTACTGACATGGTTTGACAGACTTCCGCTGGAGGTCATATCGGCAGCTGTCTTTTTTGTAGAACTTGTGCCGCTCGGTATCATTTTCGCTATTGAATCTGAGAACAGCCATATAATTGTAGCAAATTTAAATATTTTTATTCCGATTATAGTCAGCGCGGTTATTGGATTTTGTGCGCTTGCACTGTGGTATGTGCTTGGACTGTGTGTACGCATCAAATACGGTAAATGGTGGAGGAATACGATCTGCTATAAAGTTTGCAGTTATGTCTGGAGGGCAGTAAGAAAGCTGTTTGACAATATCACATTGTTGTGGAAGCTGATATTGTTTGTGTTTATCAAGGCGGTAATCGAACTGTTTGTGTTGGCGGCATGTACTGTGGATGACGGGTTAGTATTTTTATGGCTGATAGAGACTGTTCTTTTAAGCGCGGCTGCCTTTGGTGTGGCGCTTCAGATTAACGAACTTCAGAAAGCGGCTGAGAAGATGGCGGGCGGAAATCTGGGCTATAAAGTGCGTACAGAGAAGATGTTTTCGATTTGTAAAACACATGGGGAGAATTTGAATAAAATAGGGGAAGGGTTGTCGAAAGCGGTTGATGAACGAATAAAGAGCGAACGTTTTAAGACGGAGCTGATCACTAATGTTTCACACGATATTAAGACACCGCTCACATCAATTATTAACTACGTTGACTTGTTGGAAAAGGAAGAACTTCACAATGAAAAAGCGGAAGAGTATCTTGCAGTGCTGGAAAGGCAGTCTTCGAAGTTAAAGAAGTTGATTGAGGATTTGGTTGAGGCGTCGAAAGCGTCAACGGGAAACCTTGAGGTTGGAAATGAACTTCTTGAGGCAGGCGTATTTTTGACCCAGACGGTCGGCGAATTTGAGGAAAAATTGTCCTTGGTCGGATTGGAATTGATCGTGCAAAAGCCGGAAGATCCGCTCTATATTTTAGCAGATGGCAGGCATTTATGGCGTGTGGTTGATAATCTCATGAACAATATTTGCAAATACGCGCAGCCTTCCTCTAGAGTTTATGTAAACCTTGAGAAAGAAGATGAAGAGGTTGTGATGACCTTCAGAAACATTTCCAAGTATCAGTTGAACATCAACGGCAGCGAGCTTACGGAACGTTTTGTGCGCGGTGACAGTTCAAGAAATACGGAAGGGCACGGGCTTGGACTTTCGATTGCAAAAAGCCTTATGGATTTGATCGGAGGCGACATGCGGATTGTGGTGGATGGAGATTTATTTAAAGTAATTTTGCGGTTTGAACTGCAGAAGGAGGGACCGCGAAACGACGAACAAGATAATGCACAGGAGGATGCGGAATAGAATTATGTTGCCCATATTTTAGCAGTGTGTTATACTGAAATTACCAAACGCCGGCGCGCTTTGCGAGTCGGCGTTTTAATGAAATTATGGAGGATTGATGCAGATGAATGAAATATACGATAAGGTAAAAAGCTGTTACGACAGTGTGCGTGCGAAAACGGATTTTGTTCCGAAGGTGTCGCTTGTTCTCGGTTCGGGACTTGGAAATTATGCGGACAGCATTCGGATTGAAACGGAGATTGACTATAAAGATATCAAAGGATTTCCAGTGTCAACTGTCCCCGGACATGAAGGAAAGTTTATTTTCGGATATGTGGGAGAGGTTCCCGTTGTGTGTATGAAAGGGCGCGTGCATTATTATGAGGGATATCCCGTATCAGATGTGGTGCTTCCGACAAGACTGATGAAATTGTTGGGTGCAGAAATCCTGTTTCTTACCAATGCATCGGGCGGTATGAATAAGAGCTTCCGGGCAGGCGATTTGATGATGCTGACCGACCATATCGGCATTTTTGCGCCAAATCCATTGATTGGACCAAATATAGACGAGCTGGGAACGCGATTTCCGGATATGACGAATGTTTATGATAAAGATTTACAGGATATTATAAGGAATACGGCAAAGGCGGACGGCATTGATTTGAAAGAGGGCGTGTATGTACAGCTTACAGGTCCATGTTACGAGTCGCCCGCAGAAATTAAAATGCTTTCCAATTTTGCAGATGCAGTGGGCATGAGCACTGTTGTTGAGGCGATTGCCGCAAATCATGCAGGCATGAAGATCTGCGGTATTTCGTGTATCTGTAACCTCGCGGCGGGCATGAACCCGACACCGTTGTCGCACAAGGAAGTACAGGAAGCGGCGGATATGGCGGCAGAAAAATTCACACGGCTTGTGACAGACGTAATTTTAAAATTTGCGTAAGCGGGTGGAGGATAATGTGCAAAGAACATGCGCAGAAATGAGGTATTTATGGAGAATAAAGAATTGATACGACTTGCTTTGGAGGCAAGAGAACGGGCGTATGTACCCTATTCGAAATATATGGTCGGGGCGGCGCTCTTAACAAAGGATGGAACGGTATATCAAGGGTGCAACATCGAAAATGCCGCCTATACTCCGACAAACTGCGCAGAGCGAACGGCATTTTTTAAGGCAGTTAGTGAGGGCGAACGTGAATTTGCAGCAATCGCCGTTGTTGGCGGATATCCGGGCGCACCGACAGATTATGCCTATCCTTGTGGCGTGTGCCGACAAGTTATGATGGAATTTTGCGATCCTAAGGAATTTCGTGTAATTACCGCTGTTTCCGAGGACAAGTATATTGACAAAACGCTTGAGGAAATGCTGCCGCATGGTTTTGGACCGAAGAATTTATAGAAAGGGACAACTTTGGGAGATTGGTGCGTATGGAAACAATCATTGTTCTGCTGATTATTTATGCCGTGTTTGTGTTTGTGATGATACGCGGCGCATACGACGAGAAAAAAAGAAAGCAAAAATACAGAAATCAACTCAAAAATTTATATGGAAGCTTTCCGCAAACAGTGTGCAGCGCGGAGGAAATCGCGCGGATTGAGAGCGGATTTCGTCATTTTTTCAATGGAAAATCCTTGGAAGGCATGATTGATGATATCACATGGAATGACTTAAATATGGACAGCATCTTTGCCCGCATGAATTTTACGCAGTCGTCTGCGGGCGAGGAAACGCTTTATGCCATGTTGCGGTATCCCGCGCTTTCCAATGAAAGACAGGAAAAATATATGTTGGAACAGCATATTGCGTATATGACGCTGAATGAAACGATGCGTCTTGATGCTATGATGCTGTTGGACGAACTTGGAAAAAGCGGGAAGTATGCGCTTGCCGACTATTTGGATTTTATCAAAGAGCTTGGGATCAGAAGTAATCTAAAGCATTATTTTTGCATTTTATTTCTGATCGGTTCTTTGGTGTCTGTTTTTGCGATTCCGTCTTTGGGTGTTGCGCTGTTGATTGCGGCAGCGTGTTTTAATATTGTGACTTATATGAATGAAAAGGGTGTCGCGTCGACGTATGTCACGGCATTTTCTTATATTATGAGAATGCTGGAATGCGCTGACGGAATAATAGCGCTTGGTCTTGGCTCGGAATTTACGGAATATGCGGACACGCTGAAAAAGAAAAGAGAGCGTTTTAAGAGTTTTGAGAAAAATTCGGGAATGGTACTTAAACTCAATTCGGCAACGGGCAGCGTGGGCGGAATTTTGTTTGATTATATTAAAATGCTGACGCATATTGATTTGATTCAATTTAACAAGATGCTTGGCATTATACAAAGACATGAGAACGATATTTATGAGATTGCGAAGAGTATCGGATATCTTGACGCTGTGATTTCGATTGATTATTTTAGAGCAGCGCTTCCGTATTCTTGTGTGCCGGTTCTGACAAAAGGAAAAAATGACACACTTGTCATAAAAGACGCTTTTCATCCGTGTCTGGAAAATCCTGTCGCAAACAGCATCAGTCAGAATCGCGGAATGCTCGTCACAGGATCAAATGCATCGGGTAAGTCGACGTTTTTAAAAACCGTTGCAATCAATGCTATTCTTGCACAGAGCATCAGCATTTGCTGCGCAAAGGCATACAGCGGGAATTATTACAGGATTTATTCGTCGATGTCGCTGCGCGACAGTCTTGAAAGCGGCGAGAGCTATTATATGGTCGAGATTAAGGCGTTAAAACGGATTATTGACGCGGCAGATATGGAAAGTCAAAGTCCGCTTCTGTGCTTTGTGGACGAGGTGCTCAGAGGCACCAACACAGTTGAGCGGATCGCGGCATCGGTTCAGATTTTAAAGAAACTATCACAAAGAGGTATTTTTTGCTTTGCGGCAACGCATGATATTGAACTGACAAAGCTGCTTGTTGATGAATTTGATAACTGTCATTTTGAGGAGGAAGTAAAAGATGGCGATGTACTGTTTTCATACAGACTTCTGCCAGGACGGTCGCATACGCGGAATGCGATAAAGCTGCTTGAGATTATCGGATTTTCAAAGGATATCATCAAACAAGCCGACAATATGGCAGGGGATTTTCTGCGGACAGGGGAGTGGAGAAATTGATTGCAGTAAATAAATCAGTCTTTTCGGGAAGTCAAAATTTGGAACGGAAAAAAGACCGTTCCTCTTTATGCTGCATTTTGTATTTGAGTCAAGTTTGTTTAACTGCTTGACGAAATGACAGATGCAGTGGTATGATATTACTATACGATTTAGAAAATACAAATGCGTTGGTCATTTTGCAGACAAAATGGCTGTCAGCAGATTGAGAGGTAGAAGTTTATGGCAAATTTAATAGAATTTATAAGAATGACATTATCGTATCTTTTAACGTTTGCAGTAATTGTTGTGGTAGCGGGAGTTGGCGGATTTATCGGCGTCAAGTGCTGGAAGCCGAAATCAAAGTCCGAGAAATTGGAAGATTAATAACAATATTTTATAATAAGAAGAAAGCTTAAAAAACGCAGGCTGTTGAGTCTGCGTTTTTTGTTGTATTCACAATAAAAATAAACCACCTGCTATGCAGGTGTGTTCCCAAATAGCTTTAGCTTCAAGAATAAAAACCTCCTATGGTAGAATGAATGCAGGTTCGCCAACCGCATAAAAACAACCAAGGAGGTATCCAAATGGATAAAAATAGTTTAGCACATACGCAGTGGGAATGTAAGTACCATATTGTATTTGCTCCAAAGTACAGAAGAAAAGTGATATATCAACAGATTAAAGCAGACGTAGGACATATATTAAGCGAACTGTGTAAGCGCAAAGGGATAGAAATTATTGCAGCTGAAGCATGCCCCGATCATATCCACATGTTTGTGAGAATTCCGCCAAAATACAGTGTATCGGAAATTATGGGATATCTGAAAGGTAAAAGTTCGCTCATGATATTTGAAAGGCATGCCAATTTAAAGTATAAGTATGGGAACCGTCATTTCTGGTGCAGAGGATATTACGTAGATACAGTAGGAAAGAATGCAAAGAAAATCGAAGAGTATATCCGAAACCAATTAAAGGAAGATTTAGAATACGATCAAATGTCATTAAAAGAGTATATAGACCCGTTTACGGGCTGTCTCTGATGCACATCTGACGCTGCCGACGAAGCCTTACG
>JAIEDW010000130.1 GCA_029067805.1 Lachnospiraceae bacterium | reverse complement strand
GTATATAAGGCAGCTCTGGATGCCGGTATGACCTGTCCAAACAGAGACGGCACTCTCGATACAAGAGGATGCATTTTCTGTTCCGGAGGCGGTTCCGGGGAATTTGCTGCTGTCCAGACAGGAACGGTTACAGAACAGATTGACCGTGCCATTGCCTTTGTAAAATCCCATGGCAAATATACCGGCGAAAAATACATTGCCTATTTCCAGTCCTTCACCAATACCTATGCGCCAGTTTCAAAACTGCGTACACTTTTTACAGAGGCACTGGAACATCCTCAGATCGTAGGTCTTTCCATTGGTACCAGACCGGATTGTTTTTCGGGTGATATCTATGCGCTGTTAGAGGACTGCTGCCGCAAAAAACCGGTTTGGATTGAACTGGGACTACAAACCATTCATGAGAAAAGCGCTGCGTTTATTCGTCGTGGCTACTCTCTTCCCGTGTTTGAACAGTGTGTGAAAGAACTCAGAAAACGAAATCTGTCTGTTATTACACATATCATTCTTGGACTTCCGGATGAAACAGAACGTGACATCCTTCAAACGGTGCAGTATCTGAACACACAGAATATTCAGGGCATCAAATTCCAGCTCCTGCATATTTTGAAAGGAACAGACCTTGCAGCACTTCTTCCGGAACTTTCCATATATACACAGGAGGAATATATTAATCTGCTTCTTATGTGCATTGCACACCTCTCTCCCGATATCGTCATTCACCGGCTTACCGGAGATGGTCCAAGGGATTTGCTGCTGGCACCGAAATGGAGCCTGAACAAACGAAATGTCCTAAACAGCATTTCCCATGCACTAAAGGAACAGGGTATCTATCAGGGAAAATATTTTAATCAGCAGGAAAGGAGCTGACCGTATGACCTCAGAGTCTGTGAAATTATACAAACTGATTATCCTGTACTTTTTAAATAGAACAAAATACGAAATAACAAATGCGATTCTGTCGGACTTTATTCTGGAATACAGATATACCGACTATTTTTCCATTCAGGAGACCTTGAAAACCCTTACAAATGACGAATTGATTTGCGCCAGCCAGACACATACCGCTTCTTACTATACCATTACGGAAAAAGGCAGGGAGACGTTAAACTTTTTTATATCTAAACTTCCAAAGGACACAATGCAGCAGATTGATGACTATCTGGCAAAGCATAAAATCCAGATTGTGGCAGACACCTCCATTCGGACTGATTATACAAAAACGGAGTTTGACGAATATCTGGCATGTTGTAGTGTCATGGAACGTGGCAGTACTATTTTTGAAGTGTCCTTAAATGTTCTGACAGAGGAAGAAGCCATAAATGTGTGCCGCCGCTTTAAAGCAAAGAGCGATACCATCTACAGCTTCTTATACAAAGAACTTTCTACTGATTAACCATTTTATCCGTATTCTTTTACACTATTGAATAACCACTTTTACAAACTTCTTTTTTCCGCGCTTTAGCACGATTCCTCCATCTGCGATGTCCTGCTTTGATACAACTGCCTTGACATCGCTTATTTTCTCTCCATCTATGGCGACGCCGCCCTGCTCGACATTCCGGCGCGCATCCCCATTGGAGGCAGCCAGTCCTGCCTTGACAAGCAGGCGGAGGATTCCGATATTCCCATCCTCAAAATCTTCTTCCGTAAGCATGACTTCCGGCATTGAGTCAGCATTTCCGCCGGAGAACAGCGCTCTTGCCCCCTCCTGTGCCTTTCCTGCCTCTTCTTCGCCATGAACCAGTTTCGTCAGCTCAAAAGCAAGGATTTCTTTCGCCTGATTCAATTTGCTGCCTTCCCATTCCTCCATCTCATCAATCTGCTCCAGTGGCAAAAACGTCAGCATCCGCAGGCATTTTAGTACATCCGCATCACTAACATTACGCCAGTACTGGTAAAAATCAAACGGGCTGGTCTTATCCTGATCAAGCCACACCGCACCGGACTGCGTCTTTCCCATCTTGTTTCCCTCTGAATTCAACAAAAGGTTAATTGTCATCGCATAGGCATCCTTACCAAGTTTGTAGTGAATTAACCTTGTACCGCCAAGCATATTGCTCCACTGGTCGTCTCCGCCAAACTGCATATTGCAGCCATATTTCTGAAACAATGCATAGAAATCATAACTCTGCATAATCATGTAGTTAAATTCCAGAAAACTAAGCCCTCTTTCCATGCGCTGTTTGTAGCACTCTGCACTCAACATACGGTTCACGGAAAAATGCGGTCCAATCTCGCGCAGCAATTCAATATAATTCAAATCCAAGAGCCAGTCCGCATTATTGACAAGCATTGCCTTCCCTTCCGAAAAGTCAATAAAGCGGCTCATCTGCTTTTTGAAGCATTCCGCATTATGGTCAATCGTCTCCTTTGTCATCATCTGGCGCATATCCGTACGTCCGCTTGGATCGCCAACCATTGCGGTACCGCCGCCAATCAGGGCAATCGGCTTGTTTCCAGCCATCTGCAAGCGCTTCATAAGGCAAAGAGCCATAAAATGTCCTACATGGAGGCTGTCTGCTGTCGGATCAAATCCAATATAAAAAACAGCCTTTCCCTCGTTAATCAGCTTCTTAATCTCCTCCTCGTCCGTCACTTGGGCAATCAGCCCACGGGCAACCAATTCATCATATACTGTCACTTTTTTACCTCCTTTAACCTTTCTTTCTGATTCTATTCCGTCAAATCCCAGAAAAAGAAAAAGCCCCTTTGCACATGCAAAAGGACGAATTTACTCGTGTTACCACCTTTATTCACACTCTGCTCACACAGAATGCCTTATCAGGATACTTGTCATATCCCTGCACGATAACGGGTGCATCACCGTCAAAGCCTACTTGGAAAATTCTGTTCAGCCCGATACTCCAAGATGTATTCATACCAGCTTC
>JAIEDW010000013.1 GCA_029067805.1 Lachnospiraceae bacterium | reverse complement strand
AGCATTTGAGATAATGGACAATGTAAGTGATCATAACCGTTGACAGCGGTTTGAAATACAAAAATTTAATTCTAAGGAGGATTTTATATGTCAACAAAAGCGTATTATCCCATTTCCGAAATCGGTGCCGGCAAGGTAGGATTTTCGAAAACTCGTTCTATCATCGAGGCAGCGTTCTACGGAAATAACGTCGTAAAGGTTAATACTTTAAAGGAAGCCTATGAGTTGGCAAAGAACTCACCGGGAACAATCGTTACAGACATGAAGATTAAGGACGGCGAAACATTCGGTCTTGAGAAGGACTCAAGAGTTCTTTTATTCAATGACGGCGCCGTTACAGGACGTTACGCAGCAGCACGCCGTATTAAGGGCGAGCCGGGCGTAGACAGCACAAAACTTGACAAGGTTGTTATGGACGCAATCTATGAGACAAGATGGAAAACAATGTATCATGCAGAGTGCTACATCGGTCTTGATCCCGAGTTCATGGCAAAGGCACATCTCCTTATTCCCGAAGGAGAGGAGAATATTCTTTATAACTGGATGCTTAACTTCCAGTATATGTCAGATGAATATGTAAAGATGTATAAGAATTCAAAGCCGATCGCAGATGGCAAAGAGCCGGATATCTATATCTTCTCTGATCCGCAGTGGGCTCCTCATGACGCTCCGGACGTTGATTACAGCTGCTTAAGCGATCCTCTTACACTTTGCTATTTCGATACAAACGAGAACTGCGCAGCAATTCTTGGTATGAGATACTTCGGAGAGCACAAGAAGGGTACACTTACAATGGCTTGGGCGCTCGCAAACAGAAACGGCTATGCTTCATGCCATGGTGGACAGAAGGAATACTCTCTTGAGGGCGGCAAGAAGTTCGTTGCATCTGTATACGGACTTTCAGGATCAGGTAAGTCAACACTGACACATGCAAAGCATAACGGCAAGTATGATGCGTTTGGCGGTATCAAGGTTCTTCATGATGATGCATTCATCATTAACTCTGACACTTGTGCATCCATCGCTCTTGAGCCTACTTATTTCGATAAGACAGCAGACTATCCGACAGGATGTCCTGATAATGAGTATTTGTTATCTGCACAGAACTGCTCGGCTACAATTGATGAGGACGGAAAGATCCAGCTTGTTACAGAGGATATCAGAAACGGTAACGGACGTGCAATCAAGTCTAAGTTATGGTCACCGAACCGCGTAGACAAGATTGATGCTCCTGTAAACGCTATCTTCTGGATCATGAAGGATCCGACAATCCCTCCTGTAGTAAAGTTAAAGGGTGCAGCTCTTGCATCAGTTATGGGTGCTACACTTGCAACAAAGACTTCTACAGCAGAGCGTGTTGCAGCTGGTACAGATATGAACGCATTGAGAATTGTTCCTTACGCAAATCCGTTTAGAACATATCCGCTGGTAAATGACTATGAGAAGTTCAAGAAATTGGTTGAGGAGAAGAATGTAGACTGCTACATCGTAAACACAGGCGATTTCATGGGCACAAAGGTAAAACCTGCCGATACATTAGGCATTCTTGAAACAATCGTTGAAGGAAAGGCAAACTTCGAGAAGTGGGGCAACTTCGATGATATCGAGATTATGTACGACTGGTCAGGCAAGACAGCAGACTTCAAGCCGAACATGGGTGACAAGGCATACACAGATGCATTAAAGGCAGCTATGCAGAACCGTGTAGACGCAGTAGAAGGCTTCGCTACAAAGAAGGAAGGCTATGATAAGCTTCCCGATGAGGCGCTTGCAGCATTGAAGAAACTCGTTGAGCAGTGCTAATTTGTGGCATATAAAAGAAAATCTAAGATAGATAAAAAAAAGCGTATCCGAAAGGATGCGCTTTTTTGATAATGCATTATTTAGATTATGGAGAAGAGAATGTATTCATAGAAGTAGAATCCGATTCACCGATAACAGTTCCGTCAGCATCATTGATATATGTAACGGTAGTGACTGCTTCTTCCGCAGGAACTCCGTTGTAAATCTGATACTGATTTCCTACCGTGTAGAAAGACATAACAAGCATTGATTCGTAGATGTTCATCTGCCCATCTTTTAATGAGATTGTAAAACTCGTGTAGTTATCGTTTGCTGTGATTGCAGTGATATTAGGATAGTAATCATCATCTCCAAGAATGGTTTCAATGCTGTATGCTATGTTGTCAGCTATTTGATTTAATACATTTGTAAGTTCCTCACCGTTCAGTGAGAAAGTAACCGTTCCGTCTCCATTATCGGTAGTTTCAATTTCCACACCCGCTTGAGAAAGCTCATCCCCGACTAAAGCAGAAGGAATGGTGATATCAGCACCGATAATCTTTTCCACCTGTTCTGGCGTTTCCGACGTTTCGGGTGTCTTGGACATTGAAGAACAGCCAGAGCAGAGAACGATACATAATACAGTTGTTATAAGAAGTTTTTTATCCTTTTTCATATGCACATGGTATCATAAACGATATGAAAAGTCCATAAATAATAAAATAATCAAAATATTTTTATAAAAATTTTATAAAAATAAAAGTGTGTCTTGACAGGATATCACTATTAATTTATACTTATTTTACCGAATATATCCATTAAAGTCTGAAAATAATATTGCAAAAAGAAATATAGATTGAAAAAATAGAGATTTGTAGCTATTGTGTAAAAATAATAGAAACAAATTTATAAGTATCGTGCTGATGCATGGAGGCTTAAAATGAAGAGGAAGGGTAGAAAGAAAAGCAGGATCAGAAAAATTGCCATGGGCATTTTGTCGTCAGCGCTTGTGCTGCTGCTTACGCTGGTACTGGTTGGAATAATATTCTATAAATCAGGTGAGATTTCGTTAAAGGCATCTGCCGGTATGTCAGCGCCGCAAATATACGTGGACGCGGAAGAAATTAATAAAATAAAGGAGAATTTAGAATATAAAGACAGCGTGGCATGGCAGGATAACTGGGTTATATATGATGACAAGGTGTATGAGTATCGTGAAAATACGCTTAATTTTTTGCTGTTGGGAATAGACCAGAGAGGAAGCTTATCCAAGGAAACGGACCTTTCCGACTGGAGTGCAGGTCAAGCAGACACGATTTTTTTAGTGACATTAAACCAGGAGGATAAGAGGCTCAGCGTCATAGGGATTCCGAGAAATTCCATGGTAGATGTAGAAATTTATAACAGTGAAGCAGAGTGCATAGAAACAATTTATAATCAAATATGCCTTCAGTATGGATATGCAGGCGGAGGCAAGCTCGGACTGGAAAAAACGAAAGAGAGCGTATCCGAACTGATGTGTGGGCTGCCCATACATGGCGTATGTGCGGTAAGCTTTGATGCAGTTTCGGTGATCACTGACCGTCTGGGCGGGATTGAGGTGGTTGTGCCTGATGATATGACAGGATATAATAGCAGTTACACAAAAGGAAGTACACAGAGACTTGTGGGAAAAAATGTAGTGAATTACTTAAGATACAGAGAATATGACGCCCTGGGAAGTCCGACAACACGACTGGAACGACAAAAAGCATTTATGAAAACAGCGGCAGAGCGTGTCATGCAGGAGATTAAAACAAATCCAATCTTTGTAAGGGACATCTACGAATCTTTGATATCTTATATGAATACAGACATAACGGCGGACGAGGCGGTATATATTGCCTCGAAATCACTTGAATGTACGCTGGACGAGCAGTCTTTTTATCAGCTTACGGGAGCGGACAAGGCAGAGTATTTTATCACAGAAAACGGCGAATTGGACTTTTACGATGATTACTATCTTGATGAGGATGAGCTCAAAAGAATTATGATAGACGTCTTTTATAAAGAAGTACGGATATCCGATTAAAAAAGATATATAAAGAAATTTATATAAATAATAATGAGAGGAGAAAGTCGGCATGAAAAAGAAATTAACAGCAATAGCATTGGTAGCAGTGCTTACTCTGTCCATGTCATTTACAGCATTGGCGGCGGGGGCGGCAAGAAGCAGCAGCACGGGAGGACACAGTAGTTCGAATAAAGGTTCGGGCGGCGGCGGTGGCTCAAGCGATGAGTCGTCAAGCTCAAGTTCAAGCACAGCTTCAACAAGTGTTTCACCAAATCAGGAAACAACTGTAGCGAAGGCTGTGCCGGGTGGAAAAGTTGCAGCGAAAACGGTAAAAGTGGCAATGGCAGACGCAGACGGTAAAGTGTCAGCGACGACGCTTGATAAAGTTATCAGTTCGACGCAGTCTGTAATTGTGTCTTCCGCTATATCAGAACAGCAGGCGGCAGTCACAGTGCAAGCGATTATGACTACGCCTCCGACGGAGTTTTTTGTACAGACTGTTGAAGCGCTTGCAGCCATGAAGGGTACTTCAATGGTAGTAAATAACTGTGGCACAATAAAGACGAAAGCAGTTGCAACAGATATAAACGGAAAACATATCGCATCGGCAGGCGTTATTAAGAATGTGACAAGCGGATCCTTAATAATGCTTATGAGTGTAGATGAAGATGGCACAGTTGAGTATGTCGAGGGTGTGGTAGATCCTGTGACAGGCGCAGTGCTTGGTGCATTCGAGGGAATACCTGTTGTAATCACAGTATTAGTGCTTGCATAATAAGGAAGTCCTGTTAGCATTTGATGAATTGGAAAGGCTGCATGTATGTGCGGCTTTTCTAATTATGCACAGGGGCAAGCAGACATGACGGTTTTCTGGTTTGGAGTATGATGAGGTGTGTATGATAAGAGTTGGCTTGAGAATAAAGCACGCTGCATTTATATGCTGTTTCATATTGATTTTTATGTGTGCTGTAAATGTGCAGGCAGCGGAGGAGGGCATTTCGACTCCTGTTTCCGTTAAGGTTTATAGTGAGATGTCAGAAAATAGCAATATTGTTGCCAATCTGATAGCGGGAAATACATTTCAAGTAACGGAAAAAGTAAGTGATGATGAGGGAATTGTATGGTATAGTATAAGGACAGATTTTGGTACAGCAGGGTATGTGAAAGAAGATGAAATGAAACGGCTGAATACAGATAAGCAGGCGTTACAGCAGCAAACTCCGAGGAATGTTGAAAATTCGAAAACGGAAGGTACGGATGCAAAGGATTTAGAGGAAAATGAATCCGCTAAAAGCGATGTGGATGAAGATGTTTCCAGTGAAGATGTTTCGGAAGATGATATTTCTGGAAGCCAAAAAGATGATAAATTTGACGGAGAGGTTATAGCGTTGGCCCCCCTTAATCTTAGGAGTATGCCATCTGCGAATGCGGAACGGGTAAGCAAGGTCAAACAGGGGACAAGACTCCCATGCATTCAGAAGCTCGTGAATGATGCGGGCGAAAACTGGTATAAGGTAGAGTACAATGGAACGGAAGGTTATGTGAT
>JAIEDW010000129.1 GCA_029067805.1 Lachnospiraceae bacterium | reverse complement strand
GCGTATGGAAATGAGGAAGGGGTAGGAAATGCCTTGGCAAAGTGCGGGCTGCCAAGAGAAGAGTTCTTTATTACCACTAAGGTATGGATATCTAATGCAGGTTATGAGAAAGCGAAAGCATCTATTGAGGAATCTTTAAGAAAGTTACAGGTTTCTTATATTGACCTGTTGCTGATTCATCAGCCGTTTGGTGATTATTACGGAACTTACCGTGCAATGGAGGAAGCATACAAAGAAGGAAAGGTAAGGGCGATTGGTGTATCCAATTTTTATCCTGACAGATATATAGACATCCATCATTTTGCAGAGATCAAACCGGCTGTCAATCAGGTGGAAACCCATGTATTCCAACAGCAGAAGATTGCGAAGGAATATCTGAAGAAAAACGGTACACAGATTGAGTCATGGGGACCGTTTGCAGAGGGGAAAAATGATTACTTTAATAATCCTGTCTTGAAAGAAATCGGTGCGAACCATGGCAAATCTGCGGCGCAGGTTGCCTTACGTTTTCTCATTCAGAGTGACGTGGTGGTAATTCCAAAATCTACACATGTGGAAAGGATGGAGGAGAATTTCAATGTGTTTGACTTTGAACTGACATCTGACGAGATGGCAAAAGTGGAAGCGCTGGATGGCGGAGAGAGTTTGTTCTTCTCTCATTATGACCCCAAAACAGTTGAATGGTTTATGACATTTGTATAAAAATAAAGACCGTGTCTGTAAGAAGAAGCAGATACGGTCTTTTTCCGATTAAGGAGTTTCCATATGCTTTATTTTATATGCAACACAAAAGCCTCGTAAGGCCGGAGTGTAATCTCCTGTTGGTCATAGGTATTCTCCATATTGGAGATCAGGCAGGGCATTCCGATAAATTCATCAGGAATGATGAAAGGCACTTCCCGATCGGAAAAGCTGCAGACTACAAGCAGTTTTTCTTTTTCCAGTGTTCTGGTATAGACAAACAGGTCTTCACTGTCTTCCAGAAGAGGCTCGTATTTCCCATATACCATGATCGGATTCTGCTTTCTGAGCGTGATTAGTTTTTTGTAATAGTGGAACACGGAATTGGAATCGTTTGTCTCTGTTTTGGCATTGATTTCCGCGTAATTCGGATTGAGCGCAATCCACGGTGTTCCTGTGGTAAAGCCCGCATGTTTTGTATTATCCCACTGCATTGGTGTGCGGGCATTGTCGCGGCTTTTGGCGATGATGCAAGGCCAGAATTTTTCATGAGGCACGCGACCACTTGCGCACCATTCTTCGTAGGCATTGATGCTTTCAATATCGCGAAAATCCTCTGGACTTTGAAACGGATAATTGGTCATGCCAAGTTCCTCACCCTGATAGATGTAAGGAGTGCCTTGCATCATATGAAGGCAGGTTGCCAGCATTTTTGCTGAGTTTTCCCTGTGTTCGGGACGGTCGTCACCGAAACGGGAAACGGCACGCGGCTGGTCGTGATTGTCCAGAAAAAGGCTGTTCCATGCTGTATCATATAACTGCGTCTGCCAGCGGGTCATAATGTTCTTGAACGTGGTAAGAGGCACTTTTTCATCCGTCCATTTTCCGTATTTTCCGCCATCCTCCACATGCTCAAATTGAAATACCATATTCAGTTCGTGTGTGTTTTCTCCGGCATATTGCTTTGCAAGTTCTGTTGTAACACCCGGAGTCTCGCCCACAGTCATAATATCGTATTTTGACAGTACTTTTTCGTTCATTTCCTGAAGATATTGATGAACATTTGGTCCGTTCATGCTGAAAGGTCCGTAATCGCCATATAAACCGTTTACTTTGCCATCCGGCATTTCTTTTGTTTTTGAGATCATGCTGATGACATCCATACGGAAGCCGTCGATTCCTTTGTCGCACCACCATTTCATCATTGTAAAAACTTCTTCGCGTACTTTTGGATTGTCCCAGTTCAAATCTGGCTGTTTCTTAGAAAAAAGGTGCAGGTAATACATCTCGGTCTCTTTGTCGTATTCCCATGCAGAACCGCCGAAACAAGCCCCCCAGTTATTAGGAGGTGTCTGTGCATCCTTCCCTTCGCGCCAGATGTAATAATCACGGTACGCGTTATCTTTTGATTTTCTGCTCTCCATAAACCATTTATGCTCATCTGAGGTATGATTGACAACGAGATCCATGACAATGCGGATGTCTCTCTTATGAGCCTCTGCCAGCAGCCTGTCGAAGTCCTCCATTGTACCGAAATCGTCCATGATTGCTTGATAATCGCTGATATCATATCCATTGTCATCGTTTGGAGACTTGTAGACAGGGGATAACCAGATTACGTCGATTCCCAAATATTTCAGATAATCCAGTCTGCTTGTAATTCCGTTTAAATCTCCAATTCCGTCCCCGTTGCTGTCAATAAAGCTACGGGGATAAATTTGATAAATAACGGCTTCTTTCCACCATGTCCTATTCATACGATTACCTCCTAATAGAATGTTTGGCTTTTCCTAACGTTATGATTTTATTGTAACAGATTTGGATAGAAGAACAAGATGAAGTGTACTGAGTAGTTGCAAAGAATGTTTTAAAATTATACAATATTATGAAAGTATTTAAACAGAAATATGCTATTGTTAAAAGCAAACAGGAATAAAAAATATAACAAATGGAGGTTTTGAAAATGAGTACGATGAAAGAAAGACTGCACACAGGAGAACTTTATTTTCCGATGGGCGAAGAAATTATGAAGGAACAGATGGCTTATCAGGATTTGTTGTGTGAGTATAACATGACGAAGCCGTCAGAGGTAGAAAAAAGAGCGGAAATGCTGAAAAAAATGTTAGGAGACTGCGGCGAGGGCGTATATATCGAGGCCCCCTTTTATTCCAATTTCGGCGGTCACAATTGCCACTTTGGGAAAATGGTATATGCAAACTATCACTTAACCTGTGTGGACGATACCCATATTTATATTGGTGACTATACGATGCTTGGCCCGAACGTAACGATCGCAACGGCAGGGCACCCGATTTTGCCGGAGCTTCGCGAAAAAGGACTTCAGTACAATATGCCGGTTCATATTGGCAGAAATTGTTGGATTGGAGCAGGCGCCATTATTATGCCAGGTATCACCATTGGCGATAATGTAGTGATTGGAGCGGGAAGCATTGTGACAAAAGATATTCCGTCTAATGTGGTTGCGGTAGGAAATCCCTGCCGGGTTATGCGCGAAGTGGGAGAGCATGATCGGAAATACTATTTTAGGGACAGAGAAATTAACCATGAAGAGTGGAAGGATTGGGCGAATCTGTAGATTGTCATGTGCATAGGAATTTGGTGATAATTCCATTTATTAAAAAAATGAGACTGCCTCAAAGATTATACAAAGGGGTAACAATATGAAAGTATTAAATTTTGGTTCTTTAAATTTAGATTATGTCTACTCGGTAGAGCACATGGTCATAGCTGGCGAGACACTTGCAACTAGCGGAATGAATATATTCTGCGGAGGTAAAGGGTTAAATCAGTCGATTGCGCTTGCAAAAGCAGGTGTTCCTGTTTATCATGCCGGGATGATTGGAGAAGAAGGACAAATTCTTCTTGATGTATGTAAGGATAGCGGTGTTAATACGGAATTCATCCGTGCGATTCCGGGAAAAAGTGGGCATACAATTATTCAGGTGGATAAAAATGGACAGAATTGTATTCTGCTCTATGGCGGAGCAAACCGTAGTATCACAAAAGAATTTGTGGATGAGGTACTGAAACATTTTGAAAAAGGTGATATTCTTTTGTTGCAAAATGAGGTTAATTTGGTAGATTATATGATTGAACGGGCCTATGAAAAAGAAATGATGATTATTTTGAATCCATCACCATATGACAGTTATCTGGATAAGTGCGATTTTTCTAAAATATCCATGTTTTTAATGAATGAAATTGAAGGATGGCAGGTAACGGGAGAAAAAGAACCAGATAAAATATTAGAAAAATTGAGAGAACTTTATCCGAATGGAAAAGTTGTGCTGACATTGGGTGATGCTGGTTCCGTTTATCAGGATAAAGAAATTCGGTGCAGACAAGGGATTTTTAAAGTGGAAACAAAGGATACCACAGCGGCAGGAGATACGTTTACGGGATATTTTATTTCTTCTATTATAGAGGGAATGCCAGTAGAAAAAGGATTGGAAATCGCGGCGAAAGCGTCAGCTATCGCAGTTTCGCGAGAAGGAGCAACCGCGTCCATACCAGCGAAAGAGGAAGTAATGCAATTCAAAATGTGCTAGTGGCAGAAAGAAGATTGGAGAAAGCCGGAGAAAATACAGGATGGGAGTAGAGGCAATTGGAACAGAAATCAAATAATATGCCGACGCATATCAAAGTGCGTGGGGCAAGAGTACACAATCTGAAAAATGTTGACGTGGATATTCCACTTAATAAACTTGTCGGGATCGCGGGCGTTTCCGGTTCGGGGAAATCTTCTCTGGCATTAGGAATTTTGTATGCAGAGGGTTCCAGACGGTATCTCGAAGCGCTTTCCACATATACAAGAAGGCGCATGACGCAGGCAGAAAAAGCACAAGTGGATGAAGTATTGTATGTGCCTGCTGCCCTTGCGCTTCGGCAGCGTCCCGGCGTTCCCGGTATCCGCAGCACCTTTGGTACAGGAACAGAGCTTTTGAACAGCCTGCGACTGATGTATTCAAGACTGGCAGAACATCGCTGTCCGAATGGACACTATGTAAAATCGTCTTTGAATGTTGCGGCAGGACTGGAACTTGTATGTCCAGAGTGTGGAGAACGCTTTTTTGCGCCAGGTGCGGAGGAACTAGCATTTAACAGTCAGGGTGCATGCAGGCGGTGTGACGGAACAGGGATTGTTCGGACAGTAGACGAATCAACACTTGTGCCGGATGAATCCCTTTCGATTGACGAGGGCGCTGTCGCTCCGTGGCAGACATTGATGTGGGCGCTTATGAAAGATATTGCCCGCGAAATGGGAGTTCGAACTGATGTTCCGTTCCGGGAACTGACAGAAAAAGAACGGGATATTGTTTTCCACGGACCGGCAGAGAAGAAACATATCATCTACCAAAATAAGACAAGTGGTGCGGCGGGGGATATGGATTTTACTTATTTCAATGCAACTTATACTGTGGAAAATGCGCTGTCTAAGGTAAAAGATGAGAAAGGAATGAAGCGTGTCGAGAAATTCTTAAGACAGGGCGTGTGTTCGGATTGCGGAGGAACCAGACTTTCTGAGGAAGCGCGCGCGCCGAGACTTCGCGGAATTTCACTTGACGAAGCCTGTACTATGACATTATCAGAGTTGGCGGTATGGGTTGAAGGCGTACCGGATTCTTTATCTGAAGAAATACGGCCTATGGCGAACAGTATCTGTGAATCCTTTCAGAGCGCGGCAAAACGTTTGATTGATTTAGGGCTTTCTTATCTTACCTTGGACCGTGCGGCTTCCACGCTGTCTACGGGGGAACGGCAGAGAATGCAGCTTGCGAGAGCGGTGAGAAACCGTACAACTGGCGTATTGTATGTGCTTGACGAGCCGTCCATCGGTCTGCACCCTTCCAATATGAAAGGTCTGATAGGCGTCATGCATGACCTTTTGCAGGATGGAAATACGGTCATTCTGGTAGATCATGATACACATATTCTTTCGGAAGCGGATTGGTTGATCGAACTTGGACCGAAGGCCGGTGCAGGCGGTGGTACGATTATTGCGCAAGGAAATCTTATTGATGTAGAGAAGAATCCCGCTTCCCGGATTGGTGGATTTCTCACAGGAGAAACCATAATTGATGTTGGAAAGCATATCTCTGCGGAGGAGATGTTTGAATTGGGAACAATTCATCTGTCTACTTCTGAAATTCATACCGTAAAACCATTAGAAGTCGATTTTCCGAAAGGGCGATTGATCGTCGTGACAGGGGTATCCGGTTCCGGAAAGACGACGATGGTTCTGGAAAGCCTGATTCCCGCACTGGATGCCTCAATAAAAGAGGAAAAACTGCCGGAGCATATACGATTTGTTTCGGCGGATGGCATTCGTCAGGTGAAGCTGATTGATGCGACACCAATCGGGGTAAATATCCGCTCCACAGTGGCGACTTATGCCGATGTGCATGATGAATTGCGGAAAATCTATGCGAGAACGCCGGACGCAAAAGAAAAGGGATATAAGGCAGGAGATTTTTCTTATAATACAGGGAAATTGCGCTGCCCGGTTTGTGACGGTACAGGCTCTATCAGCCTTGATGTGCAGTTTTTACCAGATGTGGAGATTGCCTGTCCGGATTGCGGCGGCTCGCGGTATGCGAAGGAAGCAAGCTTGATTCGACGGATTTCAAAGAAGAAAAAGGATGCATATACACTTCCGGAACTTATGGACATGAGCATTGATGAGGCTTTGGAGGTCTGTGCGGATCTTCCGAATGTAGCAAGGAAGCTTCAAACGCTGCATGACCTTGGTCTTGGGTATCTGACACTGGGGGAGGAGACACCGAGCCTGTCCGGTGGGGAGGCGCAGCGGTTAAAGCTGGCAAGTGAGATGGGCAAAGGGCAGTCGGATTCTTTGTTTGTTTTTGATGAACCAACCATCGGTCTGCATCCTTCGGATATGGAAACGCTTTTACAGGTATTCCAAAGACTGATTGAAAATGGAGCGACTGTTATTGTGATTGAACATGATCTGGACATTATCCGTAATGCCGATTATGTGATTGATATGGGACCGGGAGGCGGCAGTGATGGTGGAAGAGTCATTGCAAAGGGGACACCATCGGAGATTTGCAGCGACGAAAGCAGTTTGACAGGGAAATACCTAAAACAATACATGACAAGTGATAAAGGCGGCTGACAAATCGTTAGCCGCCTTTATGTTTTAATGCTTGCATATCCGCATATTTTATAGTACTCGATTTCTAAAGGAAATTGCGCCAGCGCGCTGTCAGATATCCGTCGCAATCGCAGCTCGGATCACATTAGCTGCATTAAATTGAAGATCTGCCAACGTGAGCTTATACCCGTCTATTGTTTCCCCGGTGCGTACTGCCTGCACAATATCATCCACATTCTTTTGACATCCGGGCATTTGAACGTCATTTCCTGCATAAACACATCCTGTAGAGGCGGAAATGGGATAAA
>JAIEDW010000128.1 GCA_029067805.1 Lachnospiraceae bacterium | reverse complement strand
CATCTCCGTTTAACATGTCATCTTTCGTAATATTGTGATATCTCATGATACTAACCTCTTATTCACTATAATATTTTCACACACTACATACTTTTTCGCTCTGCGATTTCCGCCATCTTTGCATCATTCAACCGCGTATCACCGTGCACGCGCGAATAGGACAGATATCCGTTCATACGGTCAATCTTTGTCAGATTTTTGCTGCCGCATTTCGGACATACATCCATCTCAAGCTCCTGATGTCCGCAGTCGTCACAGTACGCAAGCGACAAATTCACGCCCTCATAAAAGCCCATTTCCATCGCACGCCTTACAAGCGTCTTTATCGCCGCAATATTATAATCAATCGGATACTTCACATACTGAATCTTTCCGCCGTTTGAAAGCTCCCAGAAACGGTACTCCAAGTTTTGTTTTTCAATCGGCGTGATATCCTCGGTCACATGACAATGAAAGCTGTTGCTGACATATTCCCTATCGGAAACGCCCTCAACAATGCCATACTTTGTCCGAAACTGCGTTACTTGCAGACCGCAGAGGTTTTCCGCAGGTGTGCCGTAAATCGCGTAAAGGTTGCCGTCCTCCTCCTTGAAACGGTTTACTTCTTTATTGATGTACTCCAAAACTTCCAACGCAAAATCCCCGTCTTCAACAAGCGATTTACCGTTGTAAAGCATCTGAAGTTCGTTAAACGCCGTAATGCCAAACGATGCCGTTGCAGCTTTTAAAAGCGGTTTGATCTTATCGGAAAGTTTCAAATGACCTCCCAAGAAACCACCCTCGCAATATGCAAGCGGATTCGTCGACGCACGCATATTTCCGAGATACGCATACGTTCTGATATGAAGCTGTCTGATCAAATTCAGATAATAGTCAAGCACCTCGTAAAAATCCCTGCTTTCCTGTCTTGCCTTTGCAAGGATCATCGGCAAATGCAACGATACCGCACCGACATTAAACCGTCCGACAAAAACCGGTACATCGTTTTCATCTGCCGGATGCATACCGCCCCGCTCATACCACGGAGAAAGAAACGCCCGACAGCCCATCGGCGATATCACCTTTTTGTACTGTTTATACATGCTTGCAATATATCCTTTTCCCGTAAGGCTTAACCAATCGGGATACATCGTCTTTGCAGAGCACTGTACGCCCGCCTCAAACACGTCCTCAAGCTCTTTGCCCGGACCGTGTAACTCTTCATCGTATAAAAAGACAATTTTCGGGAACAGCACAGGTTTTTTGCACTCTTTCTTTCCCTGTCCTTTTCGTCTGACATTGAGCATCTGAATCGTTGCCATTTTTGCGAAACGCTCTCTGCCGATGCCCGCCGTCACCGTGATAAACGGATAATCACCGCGGCTGCTTGCCACCGTATTAAACTTATATTCCCAGCCTTGGAAACCCTGTTCGAACTCACGTTCCACATCGGCCCACGCAACCTCTTCCGCCTTTTTCGCATCGATGCCAAGACCTGTATATTTTTCAATTGCTGACCGGTACGTTTTTTCCGCATAAGGCGCAAGAATTTTATCAACCTCCGGTACCGTAAATCCGCCGTACTGCTGGCTTGCCGCGCTCAACACAATATCGCCGATTACGTCAAATGCAACGTCCAATGACTTCGGCTCATTATACCAGATATTTCCCATCTCAAATCCGCCCGAGAGCACGCTCTGCACGTCAAACAAACAGCAGTTCATCGTGTCACGGCGCGCAGACATGTCATGAACGTAGATATACCCGTCCCTGCATGCCTGAATCTCTTCCGTAGTCATGAAAAACTTCTGATACAATTCTTTATTAAACTGATTAAAAATCAGACTCCGCTTTGTGGAAACAAGAGCCGAATCCGTATTAGCATTTTCCTTGTCACCGACATACATGATCGACTGGCTTTTTTTGTAAACATCATCCATCATGCGCACAAAGTCCTGCTTATAATTTCTGTAATCGCGATAACTCTTTGCGACTACAGGCTTTACCTCTTCAAGCGCACTCTCCACGATATTGTGCATCACAGGGATTGGCACCTCGCTGCTTCCCATCTCGTCCACCTTGTTGATCACATATTCGCATATATGGCGTTTGTCTTCATCGGTAAACTTCGTCAGTGCGCGGTAAGCAGATTTTCCGACTGCTATTATTACCTTCTGCACGTTAAAGAGTTCTTTACTCCCGTCTTTTTTAATGACATAAACCTTGTTCTTCGGTTTAAAAAGCATGCTGTAGTCGATTTCTTTGCTCATTTTATTCCTTCCCCCATCTTTGATATATCTGTAAACAAACAGCGCACAACGCACGCACGCTCTTACAGACAATCAACTTATCCATTATGTAGCCCACACTATATTTTCAGAATATTCCCGCAGTTACCATAAATATTATTTCATTTTTTGAATATATTGTATGTAACGCCTGCTTTAAACGCAATATATAGTGCGCTTTTATTAGTATAGAATACTTTACATAATATGTCAATTCGTGATATTGGACAGTAATAAACAAAATTATTTATGTAAATTTGCTATTGACTTCTTTCGAATGGTTTCAATAATCCATATTTTACGTACATACCAAACATAGGCACACTATCCGAAATCATAACCACCGGCTTAGCCGGTGGTTTGTTCTGCGGCTATAAGCCGCTGTTCCCTGCTTGCCTCTAAAGAGGC
>JAIEDW010000127.1 GCA_029067805.1 Lachnospiraceae bacterium | reverse complement strand
CGGACAATCAGGCAGCGTCAAAAACAGATTGATGCCGCTATCAAGGAGTTAGAGCAGAAAAACGGAAGGGCAGCAACAGATGCAGAACTGGCTGCTTATATCGGAATCAGCAAAGATGAATTTTTAGATTGGCAGAATCAGGTGAAAGCCGATAACATCATTTCGTTGAATGAATATCTGGAACAGGGAAATGATATTTCGGCAGAGAAGGCCATGAGCTCTGGCTATGATACGCCGGAGAGTGTGATGGAACAAAGTGAACTTAAGGAGATGCTTGAGAAATCTCTGGAGCTTCTTACGGAGAAAGAAAAGAAAGTTATTTTACTTTATTATTATGAGGAACTTACGTTAAAGGAAATCAGTCGTGTGCTTGAAGTATCGGAATCGAGAGTATCACAGTTGCACACAAAAGCTTTACAGAAAATGAAAACAAAGATGGGGAATTATATTGGGCTATTGAATCCATAGGAGAGCAGTCAACTTAAAAAGGATTTTGTCTGCAAATCTGCGGGCTGAGAAAGAATGAGGGCAACATGAACGGATGTTTTCAGATACAAATCAATGAACAAGGTGTAAATTTAATCTTGTCGCCCCCGTTGGGCGAGGGTGTAATGCCAAGTGTATCGGAAATCAAGGATTATCTTGATATACTGGGTTTACCTTATGACGCATTGGCAATCAACACAGCGATAAACAATATCGGTGAAGAAGAGATTGCTGTTTTTTTAACTGCGGAAAAAATAGATCCTGTCAATGAGCGCTGTGCTGTCGTAGTGGCATCGGATAGAATGTCGGCGGTGCTGCGGCTTTATCCGCCCAGTGCTGGTGGACGTCCGCTCACGAAAAGACAGGTTTTGGATAAATTGGAAACACAGAAGATCAGTTACGGAATAGACGAGAAAGCAATTGAAGACGCGCTTGCGGATAAGGCGTATTGTACGGATGTAATCGTGGCAAAAGGACAGCATCAGACTGCGGGACGGGATGCATTGATTGCTTACAATTTTGACACCAACAATGACTCGCGTCCGGAGCTTAAGGAAGATGGAAGCGTAGACTTCTTTAAGCTGAATATGCTCCATCATTGTACACAGGGACAGGTGCTTGCGGAAATCATTCCGGAAGAAAAGGGCTTGGATGGCATTGATGTCTACGGTACTGTGTCACCTGCAAGAGAAGTGCACAAAATAAATTTTTCGTTTGGAAGAAATCTTGAGGTTTCTCCGGACGGATTACAGTTGCTCAGCATGGTAGACGGTCATGTATCGCTTGTTGACGGTACTGTTTTTGTGTCGGACATTTACAGTGTCGAGGACGTGAGCACTGCGACCGGAAATATTGAATATCACGGAAATGTGGAAGTAAAAGGAAATGTCTGCGAGAATTTCAGCATCAAGACGGACGGTGATGTGTTTGTAAAGGGCGTTGTCGAGGGCGCTGTAATTGAGGCGGGCGGAAATATTATTATCGCAAGAGGTATGCATGGGCAGAATAAGGGAAGACTAAAAGCGGGCGGAAACGTGATCGCGAAGTTTATTTCTGCGGCTGTTGTAGATGCGGATGGGTTTGTGGAAGCGGAACAGATCCTCAATTCGAGAGTATCGGCGGGACCCAGTGTCATTGCGGATGTGGGAAAAGGACTGATCACGGGCGGAAGAGTAACGGCGAAAAGTGTTGTGAACGCAAAGAACATAGGTTCGCCAATGGGCTCTGCGACGATTGTGGAGGTCGGTGGCGACCCGCGTTTAAAGAAACATCTTACTGAGCTGCAAAAGAGTGTAGGAGAGAAATCGAAGACTGTTTCTCAGATGAAAAAGGTACTTGAGGATACGGCAAGAAAAATAAAATCTGGTGTAAAGCTGGCACCCGAGCAGCTTAAGAATGCGAAGGTGCTGCAAACGACATTGGATGAAACACAGCTCCAGATACAGGCGAATTTAAAAGAAATCGAAAAATTAGATAAGCTTTTAAAGGGCGACGACAATGCTCATATTAATATACGCGGTACCATGTATCAGGGCGTTTCGGTGGCGATATCGGGAGCAAATATGAATGTAAAAAACGAGTATACATTTTGCAGACTGATTAAAAAAGGCGCAGATATTGTTTCTACGAATTTGTAAAGCAAAGGCAAATTGTTCAAAGAAAATTGCCTTTGCGATTTTCTTTTGTACTTGTTTTTTGTCGAAAAATGTATTAAAATAAAGCGACTATGGCTTTGTATGGAAAGGAGCATGATATCTATGGCAATAAGTCCGATACTGCTGAATGGAAGCATACAACAGACCGATAATGTATTGCACAATCAGGTCAGACAGGTTGAAAAAGGCATGGTTGACCAGGGAAATATACAGATTCAGAGGGAGAAGAAAGAGGAGCTTAACGCGAGACAAGTCGTGCATTCTGATGAAACAATCTTTAAAGAGGAACGCTTTGATGCGAAAGAAAAAGGAAAGAACAGTTATGCGGGAGATGGCGGCAAAAATCGGAAGTCATCAAAACAGGACGGAAAGATTGTGATGAAGACAGAGGGCGGTTTTGATATGAAGATATAATGAGGAAGGATTTTTGAAAGGTTAGGGAGAAAATGAATTGGATTGAGATAGCGCTGCTGGTCATTGGAGCAGCTGCGTTGGGAGTAAGCTTTATCATACCGGCAAAAACAAATCAGGAAGATGAGGGACAGCGGATTGACGAGGAACTCATAAGAAGCATTATAGAGAAGGAAATGGCGGATGCAAAGGACAGGGTTACAGAGGTCGTAGACGAAACGCTTGAGTATGCGGTGGAAAAGACCGAGAGAGCATCCGAACGCATTTCTAATGAAAAAATAATGGCAATCAGTGAATATTCGGAAACCGTGCTTGCTGATATCAATAAGTCTCATCAGGAAGTTATGTTTTTGTATGACATGTTAAACGACAAGCATAACAATCTTAAGGAAACCGTAAAGCATGTGGACAAGACGGCAAAGGAAGCTGAAGAGGCTGCAAATGCGGCGGCGATAGCGCTTGCGGCAAGAGCCAAGGAGGAAGCCGAGGCAAAGGCAAGAGAAAAGATTGAGGCGGAGGAAACAAGAAAAGAGGAGCTTGAGCGCACGGCGGCATTGGAGCGTGCAGCATTGGAAAAAGAAGCGCGCGAAAAGGAATATGCCCGTAGACAGATGGCAAGATTGATTTTACCAATGCAGCAGGAGATGCCGACACACAGGATTGGTGAGATGAGAGCAATACCGTTGCATCAGGACAGCAATGTTGATGATTCTCAAAAGACAGACGAAAATGTACAGGAGCTTAGACCACTGATTGTCAAGAGTGTAGAGATTGTGTCTGCGGATATTGTGAATTCTAAGGATATGAAGCCTGTATCTGAAAACACAAATGCGGCGGTAAGTACTGCCGATTTGCAGACATTGGGCTCCCGTCCGGAGGATATGAAAGTGCTTGATGCGAAACCTGCCGATCTCAGACAGGTAGAGGTTTATTCGTTTGTGGACCAGGCTCCCCATATAGAGCGTCCGGGGAAGAAAGAATCACAGGCATCTGCATTTGAGAACACGGTAAACAGTATGCGCAGGCAGGAGCAGCCTGTGCAGACCGAGGAGGAAGCAAACGAGAATAACAACGATCGGATTCTGCGGCTTCATAAGGACGGTATGTCCAATGTAGATATTGCAAAGGAACTCGGACTTGGCGTGGGTGAAGTAAAGCTTGTCATCAATCTGTACAAGGGGGCAGTGTAAATGAAGGCGAAATATGTAATGAGGGGATTTGGGCTTGGTGTAGTCATTACGGCAGTCGTGATGAGTGCGTATACAAGAAGCGCTGTAGCGGATGCAAGAGTAAATGTTTTAAAGGAATACGGTATCGGTGAGGAAGCGAAGCTTGTCGATTCTGACGGAACTGACGTTAATGGAGATAATGATACACAGGGAAATGAGGATAATAACGGATTGGAAGTAATTCCGTTTGACGAGACCACGGTGCCAACGGTGCCGGAAACCAAACCCGAGGAGGAGAATGCGACTCAGACAGACATTAATACAGTGCCTAACGGTGAGGAAAATGTGGATATCATTCCACCGGGTGATGTTACGGATGACGGAGATGCGCCGGAGCCTGGAAATGTGATTGTTATAGAACCCTCTGATGATGATGAGAAGGACGAGGAGAATGAACCGGCCAATACAATAACAATTGTTATTGCAAAGGGAGACGATTCGGGTACGGTTGCGAGAAAGCTTCACAGCGCAGGTCTTGTGGACAATGCAGCGGAGTTTGATGCATTTTTGATACAGCATGGCTATGATAAACGAATGAATCCTGGTACAAAGGTGATTGATGTTGACGCCTCTTGGCAGGAAATTGCCGATAAGCTGTCACGGTAACGCGCAATTTGTGGTAAAAAATAAAAAAGACCTCTTGCATAGGGGGTCTTTTTATGTTATTCTAATACTGTTGTGACTGCATTCGGGTATAGCGGTTTCAACAAAAGAAAAATATTTTACAATATTCACGTCTGTTGATTTGCGGTCCATGCCGGTAACGCTTGAGGTAGCCCGCAGAATTGACGCAGACAGGTGGCGGTTATCCGCAGAAAATGGAGGTAAAAAATGAGCGTTATTTCAATGAAGCAGTTGTTGGAGGCAGGTGTTCATTTCGGACATCAGACAAGAAGATGGAACCCTAAGATGGCTCCCTATATCTTCACAGAGAGAAATGGTATCTACATTATTGACTTGCAGAAGTCAGTAGGAAAGGTTGACGAGGCTTACAGAGCAGTTGCGGATATCGCGGCACAGGGCGGTACAATTCTTTTCGTAGGTACAAAGAAGCAGGCTCAGGACGCTGTAAAGACAGAGGCAGAGCGTTGCGGTATGTTCTATGTAAATGAGAGATGGCTTGGCGGTATGCTTACCAACTTCAAGACTATCAAAAGCAGAGTTCAGAGATTAAAAGCAATCGAGAAAATGTCTGAGGACGGTACATTTGACGTACTTCCCAAGAAAGAGGTTATCAAGCTTAAGAAGGAATGGGAAAAGCTTGAGAAAAACCTTGGCGGTATCAAGGAAATGACAAGAGTTCCCGATGCTATTTTCGTAGTAGATCCGAAGAAGGAGAGAATCTGCGTACAGGAGGCTCATACACTCGGTATTCCTTTGATCGGTATTGCAGATACAAACTGTGATCCCGAGGAGCTTGATTATGTTATTCCCGGAAATGATGACGCGATCAGAGCAGTTAAGCTGATTGTTTCCGCTATGGCAGACGCCGTTATCGAGGCAAATCAGGGTGAGGTTATGACAGACGCAGCGGCAGAAACAGAAGTAGAATCAGAAACAGAGGAAGTTGCAGAGGAAGCATAAAGAGATAAATCAATAAATTAATAAATTGATTAGCAAGAGTGGAGGGATAATAAATGGCTATTACAGCATCAATGGTAAAAGAGTTAAGAGAGATGACAGGCGCAGGCATGATGGACTGCAAGAAAGCTCTTAACGAAACAAACGGAAATATGGACGAGGCTGTTGAATATTTAAGAAAGAATGGACAGGCTAAGGCTGAGAAGAAAGCAAGTCGTATTGCAGCAGAAGGACTTTGCCGCGTTGCAACAGATGGTGATAAGGCAGCGGCAGTTGTAGAGGTAAACTCTGAGACAGACTTCGTGGCAAAGAACGAGCAGTTCCAGAGCTTTGTTACGGCAGTTGCAAATCAGGCGCTTGCATCATCATCGACAGATATCGATTCATTCCTTGCAGAGAAGTGGAATGAGGACACATCTAAGACAGTAAACGAAGCGCTTGTGGATAAGGTTGCGGTTATCGGCGAGAAGCTGAGCATCAGACGTTTTGAGAAGGTTGTAGCCAATGAAGGCTGCGTAGTGACATATACACATGGCGGCGGAAAGATTGGCGTTATTGTAGAGGCAAAGACATCGGTTGTAAACGATGCAGTCAAGGAAGCTTTGACAAACCTTGCAATGCAGGTTGCGGCACTCTATCCGAAGTACGTGTCTTCTGACGAGGTTTCAGAGGAGTATAAGGCACATGAGAAAGAGATTATCACAGAGCAGATTAAGAATGATCCGAAGATGGCAGGAAAGCCGGATAAGGTTATCGAGGGCGCTGTGATCGGACGTCTGAACAAGGAGCTTAAGGAAGTATGCTTGTTAGAACAGGTATATGTAAAGGCTGAGGACGGAAAGCAGACTGTAAAGCAGTATGTTGACGCAGTAGGAAAGGCAAACAATACAGAACTTACGATCAAGAGATTTGTACGTTTTGAAACCGGTGAAGGCATCGAGAAGAAAGTTGATGATTTTGCCGCTGAGGTTGCAGCACAGGCGGGAATTAACTAAGAACAGCGAATGTAGGTTCGATAAAATCGTTTTAAGGAGGGCTATTCCATTGTGAGTAGCTCTCTTTTAATGGCTAAACAAGGGATTTACTTGCAGGAACTAAAAACAAATGTTAATATGGATATAAGTTAGAAAAAGGAAACACAACATATACTAATAGGCAGAAAGCTTTAATATCTCAAAGTACATTATCAAAATTTAAAATTTGTAGCGGTGCATTAATGGAAGAGATTGAGAAAAATTGTAGGAACACAAAGATAATCACAATAGAAAGTTAATTTAAAACCAAAGTTAGCATATGAGAGCAGATTTAAAAATGAAGAGTAGTAGGTGTCTTATGACAGCAATCAGACAGGAAGCAATTCAAATGTTGGAAAAAGTACCAGAAGATAAACTGAGTTTTGTAATTCAGATTATGCAGGGCGTGAATGGGCTATTGGGAACATCTGACGCAAAAGAAAAAGAAGTTATAGATTTAAATCAGTTTGTTATGGAATCGACAGAACGGGGACAGAGTGCAGATAAATATGTAAGGGAGTTGCGGGATAATGACAGATTTTAAAAGGGTATTTATTGAAATAGCACCGATTAGATAAGCAGCTTCGACAAGAAAAAGAACTTCCGTGTATGACAATGGAGGATATATAGTAAAGGGATGATTATGGAAGCATTGATTATTAGTCCTGATTTCACAATTGAAGATATTCATAAGTTACGAGAATATAATTGAAATAACAAAAAACATGAG
>JAIEDW010000126.1 GCA_029067805.1 Lachnospiraceae bacterium | reverse complement strand
ATTGCGCCGCCCTGATCCATATTGACGCACGCTCTCATAAACGGATCGCAGTACCAGAAAAGCTGTTTTTCCGAACCGTATAAGATATCTCTCCAAAGCGCACATTCCGGCTCTGTATAAACGCCCTTTGTCACGCCTTTCTTTTCTCTGTAGTAGTCGGCAAACTCCGCCATTGTCATATCGGTGAGTTTTCCTTCTTTCTTCAGCTTTCCGTAATATGCGCAGCCCTCCTCATAAGACTTTAACAGCAGCTCATACGGCGCCTCCCAGCGTCCCATCTTGTTCATCCAGCCGGGACCTACAAACATCATGTTGTAAGCGTAGCCGTTGTTGTATTTCTCCAAATCCCTGTACTGGTCGATCAAGTTGTACATATAAGGGAAATCCCATGTCTTGGAATCATAGATCATTCCGCGCAGTACGTTCTGCGGGTGCGTTCCGAAGTTCGAGCCGTTTCCATCATAACACGCAAGCAAATCCCTTGACAAATGCGGAATTGCCACAATGCCCGAATCCTCCGCCTCGTTTGCGGCAGGCGCATGTGTATTCTGCTTTGAAGGAATCCAGGGAGCCCAGGGACCACCGTCCATAAAGGTATACCATGAATTGTTGCAGGTGTGATAAGCCTTCGGGCCTTCCTCCCAGCAAGTCGCCACGGCACATTTTACCATCGGATATTTGCTCTTTATGTAATTTGTGAGGTCAGCGTCCATGTAGTAAGAACCTGTTGACTCCGGATAAAAGCCAAACCGCTCATGGAACTTGCCAAACACATCATCAACAATCGACTTCTTGTCCTCCATCGAAAACATCCAGATGCAGAAGTCTTTTGTCTTATACTTCTCACGAAATTCCGTACAGGGAAGTCCTAACAACGTAAGCGCAATCTCATCACCGTATTTCTCGTGATGCTCTTTTGCGAGCGATACCGCCTCGTCGTTGAAAAGGCTTGCATACGTCATCTGAATGGTTGTCTTTAAGCCGTTTTTGTGCGCACACTCCTGCTGTGTCTTAAAGATGTCAAGCGATTCCGTAAGCAGCGCTTTTCTTCCGATATCCTCTGCTTTTCCGTGTCCTGTTACCTTTTCTGCATACTCCGGAACCATCTCCGGACGATGGATAATGTTTACTACAAATTTATCCACGTTTTTCCCTCCTTTTATCCGAGGCGTCTGCCCCTTAAATATTTAAGTTCAGTATAGCATTTTTGTACCTTTTTTGTTTCCAATATCTTTTTAATTTCGTGCATTTTCAATCATTCTAGAAAGCCCCATCCTCGCAGTGCGGAAATTTTATATTCCGTAAGCTTTCTTTCCCGATTATCGGGACGTTTTTTCCACTGATACGGAGAGGTTCCCACGATGCGCCGAAAGTTCCTGTTAAAAGTTGACGGTGTGATGAAACCAACTTTCAAAGCCACATCTTCCATACTGATATCCGTCTTGTCAATCAGCTCGCACGCCTTTCTGATCCGCACGAAATTCACATACTCGATTGGCGTCATATTCATCTTTTCCTGGAAGATACGCCGAAAATGTGTTTCACTCATATGGCATTCCTTTGCGAGGTCCACAATCTTGAAATTATTTGCATAATTTTTCTCCACATATTCGATTGCTTTCTCAAAGGCAAGACTTCCGTTTCCGCCTATCGTGCGACTCGCCTTTTTTCCGTTAAAACGGGCAATCTCAAACAGAAGCGAATACACCATTCCCCGTATGCATTCCTGATGATATTCCTTTTCCTGCTTTGCCTCTTCTAAAATTGCACGAATCAGCGTCGCGATCATGGGGGCTTCCTGTGCATTCACAAAAAATGCGCGCGCGTTTACTGCCGCTAAAATGTCCCGAATTTCCTGTGAAGATTTTTGACAAATTTTTAACATATTCACAGGATCAATGTAGAGATATTCCCAATATGAAGGTATTCCGGCATCGCTTTTTGTTGTATGAAGAACATTTTCAGGAATACACGATATCATCTCCGTTCCAAAACGGTAGCTTTCGTCATCGATTATCAAATTTCCCTGTCCGTAATAACAATACCCGATTTCCAGGAGATTGTGAAAATGAAGGTTATTAATATTTTCACCATATACCTGAATCCACTTATTGCCGGTCAGCGCAAGCACCGGTTCCTCATTCGGAATCTCATAAAATCGAAATTCAGCGGACGCTTTCTTTTTCCTGGACATGCGCGCACCTCCGTTTTGACAGTATTATTGTTACAGGCTGTTAATAAACCGCATAAATGCCGCCTGACCGTCTGCATTTCTCTTGTAGACGCCCGCGTGCTCAAGCACCTTTTCAAACACGATTCCAACCTCTTTTTGAAGCATTTCCATCACGTTTTCTTTGGTCACCGAATCGTATTTTGGCAGGATCTCATCGACCCAGTCGGCATGTTTTGCAAGCGTTTCGTCCGCACGGATATCCGCTTTTGCAAGAATGGCATCTGCGAGAAGTTCAAGCTCGGATTTCAGTCTTGAGGGCAGCACCGCAAGTCCCATGACCTCGATCAGTCCGATATTTTCCTTTTTAATATGATGTAACTCCGCATGGGGATGATACACACCGAGCGGGTGCTCGTCAGTTGTGATATTGTTTCTCAGCACAAGGTCAAGTTCATAATTATCGCCGCGCTTTCTTGCAATCGGCGTAATTGTGTTGTGCGGCTCTCCATCCGTTTCGGCAAAGATAAATGCCGCCTCATCCGTGTAACTTCTCCATTTTGACAAAATAATATCCGCAAGCTCAATGATACGGTTATAGTCCGCGTGGGAAAGCCTGATCACAGACATCGGCCATTTCACAATTCCCGATTGAATATCCTCAAAACCTTTTACGGAGAAAGCCTTCTCCACTGGCGCTTTCGCCATCGCAAACTCGTAACATCCACCCTGAAAATGATCGTGACTTAAAATAGAACCGCCGACAATCGGCAGATCCGCGTTTGAACCCACAAAGTAATGCGGAAACTGCTCCACGAAATGAAAGAGCTTAACAAACGTATTGTGCTCTATTTTCATCGGAATATGCTGCGAATTAAACACGATGCAGTGCTCATTATAGTATACATACGGAGAATACTGAAAGCCCCACTGATTCCCTGAATTTCCACTGGAATGATCCTGTGGTTCTGCCTTGCGGGGTGATTTACCCTT
>JAIEDW010000125.1 GCA_029067805.1 Lachnospiraceae bacterium | reverse complement strand
AAAAAATATGTGAATGTAAAGGAGAAGACAAATGAGCAAGGTAACGTTTGACTATTCAAAGGCAGCACAGTTTATCAGAGAGCATGAGGTGGACTACATGAAAAAGCTCACGCTCGATGCAAAAGAGGTACTTGTAAGTAAGAACGGCGCGGGAAATGATTTCTTAGGCTGGATTGACTTGCCGGTTGACTATGATAAGGAAGAGTTCGCAAGGATTAAAGAGGCGGCTAAGAAAATCCAGAGCGACAGCGAGGTTCTCCTTGTAATTGGTATCGGCGGTTCTTACCTTGGAGCAAGAGCAGCGGTTGAATTTTTGCGCCACAGCTTTTACAATATGGTGGACAAGAGTGTCAGAAAGACGCCCGAAATTTATTTCGTGGGAAATTCAATCAGCTCTACATATATTAAACATTTGATCGATGTGATTGGCGACAGGGATTTCTCTATCAACATGATCAGCAAGTCCGGAACAACGACGGAGCCTGCGATTGCATTCCGCGTATTTAAGGAAATGATGGAGAAGAAGTACGGCAAGGAAGGCGCAGCAAAGAGAATCTACGCTACAACGGACAAGGCAAGAGGATCGCTCAAAAACCTTGCTACAGAGGAAGGTTACGAAACATTTGTCGTTCCCGATGATGTCGGAGGACGTTTCTCTGTACTTACGGCAGTTGGTTTACTTCCGATTGCAGTCAGCGGCGCAGATATTGATAAATTGATGGAAGGTGCAGCAAGCGGCAGAAAGAGCGCATTAGAACTTCCGTTCGAAGAGAACGACGCAATGAAATATGCGGCAATCCGTAATATCCTTTTGAGAAAAGGAAAGAAAGTTGAAATCCTCTGCAACTATGAGCCGAGCGCACATTATGTGTCAGAGTGGTGGAAGCAGTTGTACGGTGAGTCAGAGGGCAAGGATCAGAAGGGCTTGTTCCCCGCAAGCGTTGACCTTACGACAGATCTTCATTCGATGGGACAGTTTATTCAGGACGGCGCGAGAATCATGTTTGAAACGGTTCTCGACATTCAGAAGTCAAGAGAGGAAATCACGATCGGCACAGAGCCTGTTGACCTTGACGGCTTGAATTACCTTGCAGGAAAGTCTGTTGATTTCGTAAACAAGAGCGCAATGAATGGTACAATTCTTGCACATACGGATGGACAGGTTCCGAATCTGATGGTACATGTGCCGGAGGTAAATGAGTTCTATCTTGGTGAGTTGTTCTACTTCTTTGAGTTTGCGTGCGGCTTGAGCGGATACTTACTCGGTGTGAATCCGTTTGATCAGCCGGGTGTAGAGAGCTATAAGAAGAACATGTTCGCATTGCTTGGAAAGCCTGGATATGAAGAGGCGAGAGAGGCGCTGCTTAAGAGATTGTAATTGATAAAAGATTGTATGGGAGTGCTACAAAAGCTGTAGCGCTCCCATTTTCTTTTTAGTATCTTTTTTATAAGTTTCATAGGGCCAATATAATAA
>JAIEDW010000124.1 GCA_029067805.1 Lachnospiraceae bacterium | reverse complement strand
CTGTCGTAAATATCTCCGACAATATGCAGCCTGTCCACTGCAAGCCGCTTAATCAAACGACAGAGCGCCCCGATAAACGCGTCCGCACTGTCAATATCAATGATCGTTTCGATAATCTTCTCGTGATAGACAAACTGGTTGTTATCCTCGTCCGGCTGCGCGTGTAACAACTCGTCAATAATAAAGCTAAATTCTGTCGGTATCGCTTTTCTGACTTTCGAACGTGTGTACTTTGATGAAAGGAGCTTTGCAAGCTCTGTCAGATGTTTAAGGGTAACCTTGTACCAATGCGGTGTTATCACATTCTGCCTTTTCAAAAGTTTTATCTTTTCCTCGGGATAATACACGAGCGTGCAAATCTCCTGCCTGTCCCGCGCGGAAAGCCTTTCCGAAAACAATAGATCTACCTTCTCCTTGATAACACCTGCCGCGTTATTTAAAATATGATAAAATGCTTCATATTCGCCGTGAATATCGCTCATGAAATGCTCTGTGCCCTTTGGCAAATTCAAAATCGCCTTGAGATTGATAATCTCTCTGCACACGGACGGTATCGAAGGATACTTCTCTGCCAGAAGCCTTAAGTATTTCAATTTTTCGTCCATCAGTTGATTTAACAGTCTGTCCTGTTCCATTTGTGCAGTCCCCCTTTGATATATTCTATAATCTTATCCACAAAACATTTCACTGAATGCTTTTCTATTTCCATTTTATTATTCTATTACAGTTAATGCAACCAATTTTTAATAGCTGTGAAAAGTAAAATATTGATAAGACAATACTATGAAAATCCTTAAAAGTATAAATCGAGTAGGAGGAATTTCTCAAAATTGAGAAATTCCGACCTCTCACACCACCGTGCGTACCGTTCGGTACACGGCGGTTCAATCAACTTAACAAGTAACACACCTCTCGGTGTAGTAGTCTAACATGGAGATTAGCCCGAATTTGGCTAATCTCTTATTACTTATGCCCTGGCATACGTCTGACGACTTACATACTCTTGCATACCCTTTTGCATATGAGGTACGCCTTGCCGCCCAAGCTGGCACACCAAGTTTTATGAGGTTCTTTGCTCTGTTCTTCGGCGTCTTCCAATGTTTCCAGATGCATATCCGCAGGCGGTATCTGATGCTACCGTCAAGCCGCCCACATAATCCTTTCATGCTCCCGATTTTAAAGTAGTTTATCCATCCTCGGATAAGCTGGTTGAGTTTCAGTACCTTATAATCATTGCTTACTCCCCAGCTTCTGCATGTAAGTCTCCTCATCTGTTTCTTGAATTTCTCCACCGCTTTAGGGTGTGGTCTGGCTTTATATCCTTTGGCAAATGAGTCATAGTAAAATCCAAATCCGAGATACTTAATTCCTTTGGGCTTATCAACCTTACTCTTTTCAGCATTTACTTTTAATCCAAGCTTTTCCTCGATATATCGGGTCACGCTCTTCATTACTCGTTCTGCCGCCTGCCTGCTTCCGACCATTATGATTACGTCATCTGCATAGCGCACAAAATCCAGCCCTCTCGCTTCCAGCTCTTTGTCCAACTCGTTTAGCATGATGTTTGCCAGAAGCGGGGAAATGTTACCTCCTTGTGGTGTGCCGACTATGCTATCCTCATACTCGTCGTCAATCATCACTCCGCTGACAAGGAACTTCCTTACCACAGATATGACATCTCCGTCCTTTATAGTTCGCCCGAAGATTGTCATCAGTTTATCATGGTCTACTGTGTCAAAGAACTTTGCAAGGTCGATGTCAACAATCCAGCTATGTCCGTCATTCATCATTTCCAATGCTCTCAGTGTCGCCTGTTGTGCGCACCGGTTTGGTCTGAACCCGTAGCTGTGGTCGTGAAACTGCTCCTCAAATATCGGAGTGAGTACATGCGCTACCGCCTGTTGTACAAAACGGTCTATTACTGTTGGCACTCCAAGATTTCTTACTCCACCGTCGGGCTTTGGTATCTCCACCCTGCGGACAGGTTGCGGCTTATATTTCCTTGTCCGCAGCTGTTCCTTGATGCTTTCGCCGTTTTCCGAAAGGTAATCGCCAAGTTCTTCGACGGTCATGCCGTCTACTCCTGCCGCACCTTTGTTTCTTACGACTTGCAGATATGCCTCATTGAGATTATCTTTGCTTAGTATCTGCTCCACAAGCGTTTGTTTTGTATCGCTTTGACTACTTGTGTCCATGCGTTGTTTCCTTTCTGCCCCTTTTGCCTTTGCCGCCTTTGATGCAATCGACAGACGTTATGCTCCGGCTACGAAGTGGAACGTACTTCAACTGATTGATTGTTCAGCCCTTCGCTCCATTCCCATTACAGGAACTTCTTCACTACTATGGCTTCTGCTGACTTCTCACAGTTCGTTGTTACTACGGCTAATGAAACCGCCTGTGAGACCTCCCCAGTTAAGGTGCGAACTCTTTCCCTCCATGCACCTGCCGCATTTACTCGTACTTCTGGCAACTTTGGGACTTCAGTGCCTTTTGCCACCTTATCCGTATTTCCGAGCCTTATATGCGGTTCCTGTCCGTCAGGTCAGAGGTTTGCTTGCAGCTTCTTTCAGATTCCGTCTTACGGCGGACACCCTTGCTGTTCAGCTATGTGCTTCGTCGTTGCCTACGCACACTCGGGACTTTCACCCGTTAGAGTTCGCCCATGCTGGGCGAACAAAAAGAA